>PNND01000196.1 GCA_013824045.1 Rhodobacter sp.
GATCAGGCCAGCGACGGGTCGATCCCTTTGCAGGCGGCGACGAGGCCTTTCACGGCGTCGACGGATTTGTCCATCATCGCCTGCTCGGACGGGTTGAGCTTGATGTCGACGATGCGTTCGATGCCGCCCGCGCCGATGATGGTGGGAACGCCCACATACATGCCGTCAAGGCCGTAAGCGCCCTTCACATAAGCCGCGCAGGGCAGGAGGCGCTTTTGATCCTTGAGGAACGCCTCGGCCATTTCGATGGCAGAGGTGGCGGGGGCGTAGAAGGCCGAGCCGGTTTTCAGAAGGCCCACGATCTCCGCGCCGCCATCACGGGTGCGCTGAACGATGGCATCCAGCTTTTCCTGCGTGGTCCAGCCCATGGACACCAGATCGGGCAGCGGGATGCCGGCCACAGTGGAGTAGCGGGTCAGCGGGACCATCGTATCGCCATGGCCGCCAAGGACGAAGGCGGTGACATCGCGCATGGAGACGTTGAATTCGGTCGCGAGGAAGTGGCGGAAGCGCGCAGAGTCGAGCACCCCGGCCATGCCCACCACCATGTTGTGCGGCAGACCCGAAAACCGCGCAGCGCCCAGACCATCGCGTCGAGCGGGTTGGTGATGCAGATCACGAAGGCGTTCGGGGCGTGTTTGCGGATGCCTTCGCCCACGGATTTCATGACCTTGAGGTTGATGCCCAGAAGATCGTCGCGCGACATGCCCGGCTTGCGCGGCACGCCTGCGGTGACGATGCAGACATCGGCCCCGGCGATATCGGCGTAATCATTGGTGCCCTGCATCGTGGCGTCGAACCCTTCGGAAGGGCCGGACTGGGCGATGTCGAGCGATTTGCCCTGCGGCGTGCCTTCGGCGATGTCGAACAGCACCACATCGCCGAGTTCCTTGATGGCGGCGAGGTGGGCGAGCGTGCCGCCGATCTGGCCTGCGCCGATGAGGGCGATCTTGGGTCGTGCCATGGTCCGGGTCTCCCGTCTTTTGGTGTGAGTCGGGCGCGTTGCTACGCCCCTCGGGCGCATCTGGCAAGCGTTCCGGTATGCCACGGGATGCGGCAAAGGTGGTAGGCGCGGGGTGTTTGCGCTAAACGCGGCGGGCAGGATGCGAGGGTGCGGATGGACGGGCTGGGGTTCTGGGTGGCGGCCGTGGTGGCAGCGATGCTGGTGGGGGCGGGCAAAGGCGGGATTCCCGTGGTGGGGATGCTGAGCGTGCCGGTTCTGTCGCTGGTGATCAGCCCGCTGACGGCGGCGGGGCTTTTGCTGCCGGTCTATGTGGTGTCCGACATGTTCGGGCTTTGGGCCTATCGCAAGGCCTATGATGGGCGGGTGCTGGCGATCCTGCTGCCGGGGGCGGTGGCGGGAATCGGGGTCGGTTGGGCCACGGCATCGGTGGTGCCGGAGGCCTGGGTCACGGTGATGGTGGGGGTGATCGGGTTGGTGTTCAGCCTGAACCTGATCCTGCGGCCCAAGGTGGATGCCGCGCCGCGCCGGGCCGAGGTGGCGCCGGGGCTGTTCTGGGGGGCGATGTCGGGGTTTACCAGTTTCGTCTGCCATGCGGGCGGGCCGCCCTATCAGGTGTACACCCTGCCGCTGCGGATGACCAAGACGGTGTTTGCCGGCACGTCGACCATCGCTTTCACGGTGATCAATGCGGTCAAGCTGGTGCCCTATTGGGCGCTGGGCCAGTTGAACCCCGCGAACTTGCATGTGGCAGTGCTGCTGATGCCGGTGGCGGCGGTGGCGGTGTTCGCCGGGGTGTGGCTGGTGCGCATTTTGCCGGAAAAGCTGTTCTTCCGGCTGGTGACATGGGCGCTGCTGGCGATTTCGCTGAAGCTGATCTGGGATGGCGCGACCGGGGTATGATCGGGGTGCCGGCGCGCGCGGGGGGCTTTGCGCGCCCGCGCGCGGTTTGGATCAGGCGGGGTCGGATCAGGCGGGGTCGCCGGGCGGGGGCAGGGCTCCCGCGAGGGACTGGAAGTTGTCGCCCGCCGCGACAAGGCAGGTCATGCCGTCAGGGCGGGTGATGGTGATGGTCCAGCTGCCCGAGGGCGCGGCGTAAAGCTCCATCACAACGCCATTCTGCGCGAGGCCGATGACGCGGCGGCTTTCTCCGTAGCGTTCGGCGAGGGTGATGGTGATGGTATCGCGCGAGGCGCATTGCAAGGCGGCGGCGGGGGATGCGGTGAGCAGTGTGGGCAGCAAGACGGCAGTCAACAGGACAGCGGGGCGGCGGGTCATGGCGATCTCCCTATGCGGAGGGCGGGGACGGCCCCCGCGGGAAAAGCGTCGCGCAGAGGCGCTGAAGAAAGGTTAACGCGGGGTTCGCTACAGGAATTGCTGCGACGCGGCATTTTTGGGCTTGCCGAAACTTCCGAAATCGTGCCTTTGGGCGAAAGAATATTTCGCGGAGACGACTCAGATGACACGCCCCTTCCGTTCGGTTCTGTATATTCCGGGGTCCAAAGAACGGGCGCTGGAGAAGGCGCGCGATCTGGCGGCGGATGCGATCATCTTTGATCTGGAGGATGCGGTTGCCCCGGAAGAGAAGGCGGCAGCGCGGGCCACGCTGGCGCGGTTTCTGGAGGAAGTGGAGTACGCTCCGCGCGTGCGGATCGTGCGGATCAATGGGTTTGACACGGAATGGGGGCGCGCGGATGCGGCGGCCTTTGCCCATCATCCCGGCGCGGATGCGCTGCTGGTGCCCAAGGTGAACAGCCCCGCCGATCTGGATGCGGTGGCGGCCGTGGCGGGGGACAAGCCGCTTTGGGCCATGATGGAGACGGCGGCGGGGATGTTGAACGCCGCTGCGATTGCCGCCCATCCCCGGCTGGAGGGGATGGTGATGGGGACCAATGATCTGGGGCGCGAGTTGAACAGCCGGTTCCGGGCGGACCGCCTGCCGATGATGGCGGGGTTGGGCCTGTGCCTGCTGGCGGCCAAGGCGCAGGGTCGGGTGATCGTGGACGGCGTCTATAACGCGTTCAAGGATGAGGCGGGGTTGCGGGCGGAATGCGCGCAGGGCCGCGACATGGGTTTTGATGGCAAGACGCTGATCCATCCGGCGCAGTTGGAGATTGCCAATGCCGCCTTTGCGCCGAGCGCCGAGGAGATCGATCTGGCAGAACGGCAGATCGCCGCCTTCAACGCGGCGCGCGGGCAGGGGCAGGGCGTGGCCGTGCTGGATGGGCGGATCGTGGAAAACATGCATGTGGCGACAGCGCAGGGCATTTTGGCACGGGCGCAGACTATCAAGGTGGGGGCGATTGCGGTGGGGGCTGTTTGAGGGCAGGGTGCGCGGCAAGATTGACCCCGCGCCAGAAACCCCCCGCCTGAAATCCACTGAGGAGTGACCCATGACCCTGCTGATCCTTGGCCTTGCCTTGTGGTGTGCGGCCCATCTGTTCAAGCGCTTGGCCCCCGAGGCGCGGGCGCGGCTGGGCGATCCCGGCAAGGGGATCGTGGCGGTGGCAGTGCTGGCCTCGGTCGTGATGATGTATTTCGGCTATGGCGCGGCGAAAGAGACGGCGGATGTCTGGTGGGGGCGCAACCCTGCGATGGTGGGGATCAACAACCTGCTGATGGTGTTGGCGGTGTATCTTTACGCGGCATCGGGTGCGAAATCGGCGCTGGCGCGCAGGATCCGGCATCCGCAGCTTATCGCGGTGAAGACCTGGGCCGTGTCGCATCTGCTTGTGAATGGCGATCTGCCGTCGCTGATCCTGTTCGGCGGTCTGCTGGCTTGGGCGGTGGTGTCGGTCATCCTGATCAACCGCGCGCAGCGGGAGTGGACGCCACCGGTGGCCAAGCCGGGCGCGGAGGTGAAGGCGATCGTGGCGACCGTGGTCGTGACCGTGGTCATCATGCTGATCCACAACTGGCTGGGCTATCAGCCTTGGGGGTGACGGGATGAAGCTCTATCGGTTCCTGTCAGAGGATGACACCTCGGCCTTTTGCCACAAGGTGACGGCGGCCTTGAACAAGGGGTGGGCGCTGCATGGCGACCCCACCTACGCCTTTGATGCGGCGCGCGGCGTGATGCGCTGCGGGCAGGCGGTGGTGAAGGACGTGCCCGGCACCTATACGCCGGATGTGAAGCTGGGCGAGCAGTAGGGCCCGGCCTGAGGGGAAGAAGATGAAGACCAATCCGGGGCGGTTCTTTGAGGATTACAGGCTGGGTGAGGTGATCATCCATGCCGTGCCGCGCACGGTGAGCGGGGGGGAGAGGGCGCTGTATCACGCGCTCTATCCCGCGCGGCATGCGCTGTATTCTTCGGATGAATTCGCGCGGGGCTGCGGGTTGCCGGCATCCCCGATGGATGACCTGATCGCCTTTCATACGGTCTTCGGCAAGACGGTGCCGGATGTCAGCCTGAATGCGGTGGCGAATCTGGGCTATGCCGAGGGGCGGTGGCTGGCCCCGGTCTGGCCCGGCGATACGCTGCGGGCGGAATCGACCGTGATCGGGTTGAAGGAGAACTCCAACGGCAAGTCGGGCGTCGTCTATGTGCGGACGCGGGGGATGAACCAGCGCGGCGTGGTGGTGCTGGACTATGTGCGCTGGGTGATGGTGAAGAAGGCGCGTCTGGACGCGCCCGCGCCCGAGGCGGTGGTGCCTGCGCTGGCCCCGGCAGTGGCGTCTGACGCGCTGGTGGTGCCGGAGGGATTGGATTTCAGCCGCTATGATTTTGCGCTGGCGGGCGAGCGGCATCGCTGGGGTGATTATGCGGTGGGCGAGCGGATCGACCATGTCGATGGCATCACCATCGAGGAGGCCGAGCATATGCTGGCCACGCGGTTGTGGCAGAACACCAGCAAGGTGCATTTCGACGTGACCCAGCGCGAGGATGGGCGGCGGCTGATCTATGGCGGGCATGTGATCAGTCTGGCGCGGACGCTGTCGTTCAACGGATTGGCCAATGCGCAGATGATGGTGGCGCTGAATGCGGGGGCGCATGCGAACCCGTGCTTCGTGGGCGATACGGTGCGGGCTTGGTCGGAAGTGCTGGACCGGGCCGAGACGGCGGCGCCGGGTGTGGGCGCGCTGCGGATGCGGCTGGTGGCGGTGAAGCAGGGGGCGGCGCCGTTTGCGCTGCGCGGGGCGGATGGGAAGTATCTGCCCGAAGTGTTGCTGGATCTGGATTACTGGGCGTTGGTGCCCGTGTAAGGGTCTTGTGATCACAAAATCCCGCTTGATCGGCGCGTTGCTTTTGGCATGATGCGGCCATGTTGCGTTTGATCTGTTCCGTTTTCCTGTTCCTTTCGCTGGCCTTCGGGGCGGCGGCGGAAAGCCTTGGCTACAAGGGGGCTGCCGATACGGGGGAAGGCGAGGCGTTGGCCGGGGAAGAGCTGGATCTGACCGATGCCGAATGGCATGTCCGCGACGTGATGCTGGCGATCTTTTACCACGAGCTTGGCCATGCGCTGATCGACGTGATGCAATTGCCGGTGCTGGGGCTGGAGGAGGATGCGGCGGATGTGCTGTCGGTCGTGATGATAGA
>PNND01000258.1 GCA_013824045.1 Rhodobacter sp.
TTGATGGGTGGCCAGCAGGCGGACGAGTTCCGCGCCCGTATAGCCGGATGCCCCAAGAATGGCGACTTTTGCGGTCATGGCGACCCCCTGTTTCCGATGGCGGAGTGATGCGGCAGGCGGGGGCGAAGGGCAAGGATTTTTTGGCGGATCGGCCGTGCAGCGCGCGGTGCAGACGCACAGTGCAGCAAAGTGTATGCACGCAGCGAACGCGGGTGGTGGGAGTTGTTAAGGGTTTCTTGGGGTTGGAGCGCGCAGCACGCACACCCTACAGCCCGAGCGCCTTGCGCAGATCGGCGTTGATACGGCCCTGCCAGCCCGGCCCGGACGCGCGGTAGGCGGCGAGGATGTCGGGGTCGAGACGGAGTGTGGTGGAGGCCTTGGTGACAGGGGCCTTGGGGCGGCCACGGGCGACCTTGGCCCGGTCAAACCGGGCGGCCCAGTCGGGGGTGGAGAGGTCGGGGAGGTCGTCATCCGGAATGGAAACGGAGGGCTGGGCCGTAGCGGGTGATTTCGCGGTCATTGGCTTTTCTCATGCTGATGATGCGGTGGGTTTCACCGCGCGGTGTCCAAGCGACGACCACCATGCGCGCGTTCAGTAAGCCGATGGTTATGAAGCGCGGTTCGCCATAATCGAACCGATCATCTTCAACCGTCAATGTCGGCCCAGAAAGCACGGTGCCGGCATCGGCCATATCCAGCCCACGATGAGCAAGGGTTTCGTCCCGTTTTGCCGGATCATAGCAGATCTGCATTTTTGTTACTACATTAAATCGCTCGGATGAGCGAGAATGCAGCGCGGATGGTTAAGGACGGGTGAAGGCTGGCTTTGGTTTCAAGCCGCCTGAAACGCGATCTTCCGCCGCAAGAACTGCGTCGCCTTGTTCGACACCGTCTGCGGGTCGCCTGTGGTGAGGAACTTGGACTCCATCCCCGGCCCAAGAAACTCGGGCCGCCGGGTGAGGTAGTCGGCCAGCGACTCGGCCACGAGGTTGGCTTGGCTGTAGACCTTGACCCCCTGCCCCAGCGCGTCTTGGAAGGCTTTCTCCATCAGCGGGTAGTGGGTGCAGCCGAGGATGGCGGCCTCGGGTGCGGGCATGCGGCGCTTGAGCGCCTCGACATGGCTACGGACGAGTGCTTCGGCCAGCATTTCATCGCCCTGTTCGATGGCATCGACGACGCCGCCGCAGGGTTGGGCTTCGACATCCACGCCGATGGCGCGGTAGGCCAGTTCGCGCTGAAACGCGCGGGAGGCGACGGTGGCGGGGGTGGCAAAGAGGGCGACGTGTTTGACGGCCACCTCGCGCGGGGGGGAGTTGTCGCCCCATTGGCGTTCGGTGAGCGCCTCGATCAGGGGCACAAACACGCCGAGGACGCGCTTGTTGGGGGGCACCCAGGTTTCCTGCATCCGTTTCAGCGCGGCGGCGGAAGCGGTGTTGCAGGCGAGGATCACCAGATCGCAGCCTTCCTGCCAGAGCCTTTCGGTGGCGGCGCAGGTCAGGCGGAAGATATCGTCATGGTCGCGCACGCCGTAGGGGGCATGGGCATTGTCGCCCAGATAGACGAAGGGCACATCCGGCATGCGGCGCGTGACCGCATCCAGCACCGTCAGACCGCCCAGCCCCGAGTCGAAAATGCCCACTGCCATGAACTGCCCCTTTCGCGGTTTGCGCGTCTTTTGCGCCGGGTTTGCCCGGTTGCAACAAGCATAGGCGGGATGAAGCCGGTGGGAAAGACCAAGCGCGGGGTGTGGCAAAATCGGAGCCATGCATCCTTTACATGGCAGCTATACTTCTTATGTGGGGGCTTCCGTGGTAGGATGCCGCAATTTTTAAAGGTGAGTGATGCAGATGGATTGGGACAAGCTGCGGATTTTTCATGCGGTGGCCGACAAGGGCAGTCTGACCCATGCGGGTGATGTACTGCATCTGAGCCAATCCGCCGTCAGCCGCCAGATCAGGGCGCTGGAGGAAAGCCTCAACGTGACGCTGTTCCATCGCCACGCGCGGGGGTTGATCCTGACGGAACAGGGTGAATTGCTGTTTGATGCGACGACGCAGATGGTCAAGCGGCTGGACGCGACCGCCGCGCGCATCCGCGACAGCGAGGATGAGGTGTTCGGCGAGTTGCGGGTGACCACGACGGTGGGGTTCGGCACGCTGTGGCTGGCCCCGCGCCTGACGGCGCTCTATCAGAAGTATCCGGAGTTGAAGATCGACCTGATGCTGGAGGAGCGGGTGCTAGACCTGCCCATGCGCGAGGCCGATGTGGCGATCCGGATGAAGGAACCGAGCCAAGCTGATCTGATCCGAAAGCGGCTGATGCAGATCCGGATGCGGCTCTACGCGACACCCGAGTATCTGGCCGAGCACGGCACGCCGCAATCGATGGCAGATTTTCATTCGCATCGGTTGATCTGCCAGCATGCCGGAACGGCGCAGGTGGCGGCGGGGGCGACGCTGGTGCAGCAGTTGATGAGCAACGACATTCCATCGACGTTGACGGTGAACAACTATTTCGGCGTGTTGCAGGGCGTGCTGAACCATATCGGCATCGGTGTGCTGCCCGATTACATCACCGAGGATTCCCCCGATCTGGTGCGGGTGCTGCCGGACGTGGAAAGTGGCGAGGTGCCGGTCTTTCTGGCCTATCCCGAGGAGTTGCGCCATTCCAAGCGGGTGGCGGCCTTCCGCGAGTTTGTGAGCGAGGAAATCTTCAAGTATCGCAAGCGCGAGCAGGGCTGAGGCAGGGTTTCGGCCAGCCCGGTGGCGCTTGGCAGGGAAACGTTTTCACAGCTTGCCAAGAAGCCATGCATCATCTGCATAGCGGCCATGCTGCATCT
This sequence comes from Rhodobacter sp., assembly GCA_013824045.1. Classification (GTDB taxonomy): domain Bacteria; phylum Pseudomonadota; class Alphaproteobacteria; order Rhodobacterales; family Rhodobacteraceae; genus Paragemmobacter. Next base: position 2,840 of record PNND01000258.1, read on the forward strand.
GCGGCATTCCTGCCCTTGCAGGATGCCGAGAGCCCGCCTATTTGCAATGGCGAGGCGGCGATTGAGAACTTCTCTTGCTGTCTCATACCTCCCTGTTGGACTTGGGCCGAGCTTCTGCTCGGCCTTTTTTTGTTTTTCCGGGGAGTTTCGGTGACTGCCCGTCAGATGGGCTGTGAATCGCGCCGTCTGATCAGGAAAGCGGCATCGGCTGCAGAGGGGGCAAGCGCGATGGCGCGGTCATAGGCGGCGCGGGCGCGCGCCCCCTGCCCTGCGCGAGCCAGAAGATCAGCCCGAGCGGCGTGGAAGGGCTGATACTCCGACAGCGTAGTGGCGAGGTCTGACACCTCATCCAGAGCGCGGGACAGATCGCCCGCCTCAGCCACGGCGACGGCGCGATTCAGCCGCACGACGGGGGTGGGTTCGAAATCCAGCAGGCGGGTGAAGAGTGCTGCGATTTGCGGCCAGTCAGGTCCGGGATCGGCCATGTGGCACGCGGCGATGGCGGCCTTGATCTGATAGGGGCCGGGGCTGCGGCGGTCCATGGCGCGGTGGATGAGGGCAAGGCCTTCGTCGAATGCCGTGCGGTCCCAGAGGCGGCGATCCTGTTCGGCGAGGGGGATCGTGATGCCTTCCGCATCATGGCGTGCGGGTGCGCGGGACTGGGTGAGCAGCAGCAGCGCGAGGCAGCCTTCAATTTCCGGATCATCCGGGCGCAGTTGCACCAGCAGGCGGGTGAGGAAGATCGCCTCGGCGCACAAGTCGCGGTGGGAGGATGCCTCGGCCTGCGGACCCATGGAGTAGCCTGCGTTGTAGATGAGATAGATCACTGCCAGAACTGATTGCAGCCGGTCGGGCCAATCTTCAGGGGAAGGCACCGCATAGGGGATGCCCGCAGCGGCGATCTTGGCCTTGGCGCGCGACAGGCGTTGTCCCATGGTCGGCTCAGCATCAAGGAAAGCGCGGGCAATTTCGGGGGTGCTTAGCCCCGCGATGCTGCGCAAGGTGAGGGCCACGCGAGATTTCGCGTCCAGCGCAGGGTGACAGCAGGTGAAGATCAGGCGAAGGCGATCATCGGGGATGTCATCGGCGGTGTCCTCGGCCGCTTCGTCTACGGCCAGATGGGAAAGGTCTGCGGTCTTGCGGGCATCGCGCTGAGAGCTGCGGAGGCGGTCGATCGCCTTGCGGAGGGCCACGCGCAGGAGCCAGCCTTGGGGTGAGGCGGGCATCCCGCTGCGGCCCCAATGGGTGAGCGCGGAAATGGCCGCCTCTTGCAACGCGTCTTCGGCAAGTTGGAAATCACGAAGGCGGGCGATGAGGGCAGCAAGGAGCCGCCCCCGATCCTGCCGCAGCACCGCCTCGACGGCGCGGGTGACGGCAATGGCATCGGAGGCGGTCATGGGCGGGTTTCCGTTCCTGTCAGTTTCCGTTGGGGTTGTAATCCATCAACGGGCGCACTTCGACGGTGCCATAGGCGACGGAGGGGATCATGGCGGCATATTTCAGCGCCGCATCAAGATCGGGAACATCAACGATGTAATAGCCGCCCAGATGTTCCTTGGTGGTGGCGAAGGGCCCATCCATTGTTTCCACCTTGCCTTGCCGGAGACGGACGCAGGTTGCGGTTTCCACGCCCTGCAGCCCTTCACCACCACGCAGGGTGCCGTCGGCTTTCATCACCTCGTTCAGTTTGAAGTAACCGCCCATCATTTCCTTGAATTCCGGGGTGCCATAGGCGGGTTCGAGGGCGGGGTCGCTGTAAATCAGAAGCATGTATTGCATGATGTTTGTCCTTGGGTTTGCAGGAGTTCAGAGGCCGAGGCGCGCCATGGCGATGAGCACGCCGAGGATCACGAAAGAGAGCAGGTTCAACGAATTGCCGGCGATCCGAAGAGGATGGGCGGGATTGCCCGCCTTAAGGCCAAGCGGATGAAGGATGCGCCCCAGCACAAGAAGACCACCGGCGCAGTGCAGCGCGATGGAATTTGCGCCAGAGGCTTCGGCCAGCGCCAGCAGGATCAGGCCGAAGGGCACCCATTCGATGAAGTTGCCATGCTGGCGGATGCGTTCATGCAGAACCGTATCGCCTGCATCGCCGATGGAGGCCTTGAGATCCGTCCGCCGCGCCGAAACGCGGAAGAACAGGATCAGGAAGATCAGGATCAGAGGAAGGGCATAAAGAGAGGTTGTCGGAAAGGTCATACTAGGTTCCTTACGCGTTTTGGGTTTCGTGACCCAAGGACGCCTGCAGTTTGCCGATTTCGACAAAGCCGGGAAAAAAATTTGCACTTGGCCTGAAAAAAAATTCTGCCCATGGCAACGGGTCTTTCGGAACGGCCTGCCTTGGCCTATGACGCGAGCCAAGCCGCGCCCATGGGAGAATGCCCTTGTCCGAACCCGCCATCACCCCCGATCTTGTTGCTGCCCATGGATTGAAGCCGGATGAATACGAACGGCTGCTAGGGATCATCGGGCGAGAGCCGACCTATACGGAACTGGGCATCTTTAGCGCGATGTGGAACGAGCATTGTTCCTATAAGTCGTCGAAGAAATGGCTGCGCACGCTGCCCACCACTGGGCCACAGGTGATTTGCGGGCCCGGCGAGAATGCGGGTGTGGTGGATATCGGC
>PNND01000004.1 GCA_013824045.1 Rhodobacter sp.
GACGTGTCCGAACCCAAACCCGCGCCAGAGCCCTATCTGCTGGCCGCCGCGCGGTTGGGTGTTGATCCCACGCGCTGCCTTGTCTTCGAAGACAGCGATGTTGGGGCCGAGGCCGCGCATCGCGCCGGATGCACCGTGGTGCAGGTGCCCGATGTCGCGCCGACCGAAGGGCGCTTTGCCCGCCACCTTGCGGCGGATCTGCTGGCCGGTGCGCGGGCGGCCGGGATCATCTGAGCCTGTCCGTACCCCTCCGTCTGCAAGTGCTTGCGAATCCGGGGGGGCGGGCCTATATCGACGGGCGAGAGGTTGGCGCGGGCGAGCGCCTCGCCAACCCGGTCAGGACCGGAAGGTAGCAGCCGTAACGAGCCCCGCTTGGGTCGTTGTCCAGCCTCTCACCTTTTCCCTCTTGCTGGTGTTGATGCAAGCGAAGCGCGGGCTTCGCAGGCGGATGCGTCGCTGACGCCTTGTTCGGCTGAACGTCACTTGCGCCTTGCCCGGCGGTGCCGCGCCCCTTGGGGAACGCGGCACCCCATAATCAGTCGCCTTCGACAAACACCTCTTCGCGCTTTTTGCGGATCGACGGCAGCAGCACGACGATCAGGACCGCCACCGTCAGCAGCAGAAGCGTCAGGCTGATCGGGCGCGTCAGGAAGACCGTGGCATCCCCCCGGCCCAAAATCATCGCCCGGCGCAGGTTTTCTTCCAACATCGGGCCCAGCACAAAGCCCAGCAGCAAGGGTGCCGGTTCGCAGCGCAGCTTGATCAGCACGTAGCCCATCAGCCCAAAAAACGCGACGGCATAGAGGTCAAAGACGTTGGAGTTGACGCTGTAGACCCCGATGGAACAGAAGGCCATGATAACGGGAAAGAGGATGTGGTAAGGCACCTTCAACAGCCGCACCCAAAGCCCGATCAGCGGCAGGTTCAGCACCACAAGCATCAGGTTGCCGATCCACATGCTGGCGATGATGCCCCAGAACAGCGCGGGCTGTTCGGTTGCGACGTTCGGCCCCGGCACGATGCCTTGAATGATCATCGCCCCGACCATCAGCGCCATCACCGGGTTCGCGGGGATACCCAGCGTCAGCAACGGGATGAATGAGGTCTGCGCCCCGGCATTGTTGGCCGATTCCGGCCCCGCCACGCCCTCGATGGCGCCATGGCCAAACTCCTCGGGCGTTTTCGACATGCGCTTTTCCACCGTGTAGCTGGCAAAGGCCGCCAGCACCGCACCGCCTCCCGGCAGGATGCCCAGCAGCGACCCGATCCCCGTGCCGCGCAGCACCGGCCCCACGATCCGGCGCAAATCCTCGCGGCTGGGGAGCAGCCCGGCCAGTTTGGTGCCAAGCACCGTGCGGTCCTGATCGCCTTCTAGGTTACGAAGGATCTCGGCAATGCCGAACACGCCCACGGCCAGCGCCACGAAGTTCAGCCCATCGGCATATTCCGTGATCCCCAGCGTAAAGCGTGGCGCGCCGGTATAGATATCGGTGCCCACCAGCCCGAGAAGCAGGCCCAGCACGGTCATCGCAAGCGCCTTCAGGATCGACCCATGCGCCAGCGCGATGGCCGAAACCAGCCCCAGCACCATCAGGCTGAAATACTCAGCGGCCCCGAATTTCAGCGCGATCACCGTCAGCGGCGGGGCAAAGATCGCCACCAGAAGCGTGGCCACCGTTCCGGCAAAGAACGACCCCAGCGCCGCCACCGCCAACGCCGTGCCCGCCTTGCCCTTGCGCGCCATCTGATAGCCGTCGATGGCCGTCACGGCGGAAGAGCTTTCGCCCGGCATGTTGATCAGGATCGCCGTGGTCGACCCGCCATATTGCGCGCCGTAATAGATGCCCGCCAGCATGATCAGCGATGACACGGGTTCCAGCTGGAATGTGATGGGCAAGAGCATGGCGATGGTCGCCGTCGCCCCGATGCCCGGCAGGACCCCGATCAGCGTGCCAAGGATGACGCCGATCAGGCAGAACAGCAGGTTTTCGGGCGATGCCGCCGTGGCAAAGCCAAGGCCCAGATTGGATATCAGATCCATGCGTGCGCCCCCTTAGAACGGCAGCCAAGGGCCAAAGCGCCGGAACGGCAGCCCTAGTGCATAGGAAAACACAAGGGTAGAGAACGCCGTCACCGCCACCGCAAGCCCCAGCGCATAGGCAGGCCGCATCTTAAGCGACGCGAGCCCCGCGATCAGCGTGGTCAGAAAGATTGACGGCACAAAGCCCAAGCCGCGCACTGTCAGGCCAAAGAAGATGGGCGCAGGCAGGATGAACAGAAGCCCCCGCCAAGCGACGGCACCGATGGGCGCGCTGTCCTTGTCGGCCTTGATCGCATTGAACAGGATCAAGCCGCCAAAGATCACTAGCACCACGGCCAGCACCAGCGGAAAATACCCCGGCCCCATGCGAAACGCCGTGCCGATTTCCAGCCCAAGCGACTGGATGCCAAAGAACAGACCGAACAGGATGAACAGCACACCCGCTGCGGCATCTGTCCGGTCAATGGTATAGCCTGTCATGGCGCATCCCCCCCGCCCAAAAGGATCGGGGCCGCAGGATCACCCTGCGGCCCCTGTCTGGCTTAGTCGGCGTAGACGCCTGCAGTTTCGATGATCGGCTTCCAGCGCGCGATCTCGGCTTCCAGCTTGGCCTTCAGCGCCTCGGGGGTGGCATCTGCGGCGGGCGAGGGTGCGGTGCCAAGCTCGGCGAGTTTGGTCGCAATCTCGGGATCGGCCAGCGCCACCTGCAGCGATTGGGTCAGCCGTGCCGTCGCCTCGGCGGGCGTGCCCTTGGGTGCATAAAGCCCGTGCCAGACTGACACTTCCATATTGGCAAAGCCACCTTCGGCCACCGTCGGCAGGTCAGGGAAGATGTCCAGACGCGCGGGGGTAGTCACGGCATATGCCTTGATCGTGCCACCCTTGATCTGTTCGGCGGTGTTGGTGGTCTGGTCGCACATGATATCGATCTGCCCGCCCAGCAGTTCGGTCATCGCGGGGCCGGTGCCCTTGTAGGGGACGGTCACGATGGGGGCCTCAACAGCCTGCATGAACAGCATGCCGCACAAATGCGACGCCGCGCCGATCCCGGCATTGGCCATGGTGATCGTGTCGGCGTTTTCCTTCACATAGGTGATCATCGACGCGAAATCGGTGGGTTCGAAATCGGCCCGCGCCACGATGGTCATCGGCACCTCGGTCACGAGGCCCACGTATTCGAACGCCTCGGTCGGGTTATAGGCGAGGTTACGATAGAGCGTGGCGCTGGTGGCCATGCCGATGTGATGCAGCAGGATGGTGTAGCCATCCGCCTCGGCGGTTGCCGCCTGCCCGGCGCCAAGCGTGCCACCGGCGCCGCCGACGTTTTCGACGATGACCTGCTGGCCCAGATCCGCCGACATCTTTTCGGCGATCAGGCGGCCCACCGTATCGGTCGGTCCACCGGCGGCGAAGGGCACGATCATCGTGATCTGCCGTTCCGGATAGGTCTGCGCAAAGCTGGCGGATGCAGTCAGGATTGCGCCGGCGGCGATGCCGGCGACCGATTTGGTCAATGCCATGGTGTCCTCCCAAACGTGGCGATGTCAGCCGCGCGGCGCTCCTCGGGCTGCACGGTCGCTGACAAAAGGGCGCGATAGAGGGGCCGGGGCAAATGCAACGGCCATGTGACAGCATGTTTTTCTGGGGTCACAGGTTGGGAATGGGTGGAAACCGAAACATCGCCCCCAAAGCCATGGGTGGATTTTCACCCATCAGGGGCGCGGGTCAGCCCTCGGCCTCGTCTCCTTCAAGGATCAGTTTCCGGTCCAGCCCGTGCTTCTGCATCTTTTCATAAAGCGTCTTGCGGCTGATCCCGAGCGATTCATAGACCCGCCGCAGGTGCCCGCCATGCGCGGCGATGGCCCCGGCGATCACGTTGCGCTCAAATCCGGCCACGCGATCGGCCAGCCTTGGGCTTTCCTCACCGCCGCTTTCCATCCAATCCAGCCCCAGCACGAAACGGTCGGCGGCGTTGCGCAATTCGCGCACATTGCCGGGCCAGTCGCGCCCTGCCAGATCGGCCAGAAGTTCGGGCGAAGGCACCCGATCCTCGACCCCGTGGCGCGCCGCCGCCTCACGCGACAGTTGCAGGAACAGGGTCGGCACATCCTCGCGCCGGGCAGAGACTGGCGGCACCCGCAGGATCGCCACGTTGAGGCGATAGAACAGGTCTGCCCGGAACCGCCCCGCCGCCACCTCGCCCGCGAGATCAACCTTGCTGGTGGCGATGAAGCGCACATCCAGCGCGACCGGGTCGTTGGACCCCAGCCGCGTGATCACCCGTTCCTGCAGCACGCGCAGCAGTTTGGCCTGCAACTCCAGCGGCATGGACCCGATCTCATCCAGCAGGATCGTACCGCCGCGCGCATGTTCGAACCGGCCAAAGCGCGGGCGCAGCGCGCCGGGAAAGGCGCCTGCCTCATGGCCGAACAATTCGCTTTCGATCAGCGCTTCGGGCAGGGCCGCGCAGTTGATGGCGATGAAGGGCTTGCCTGCGCGCGGCGAGAGGTCATGCATGGCGCGCGCCACCACCTCTTTGCCCACGCCGGTTGGCCCGGTGATCAGGGTATCCGCCTCGCTTGGCCCGATGCTGCGCAAGAGGCGGCGCAGGTCGGTCATGGCGGCACTGCGCCCCGGCAGACGCGCCTCGATATCGTCGCGCTGCCCGGCCACGGCGCGCAGGCGGCGGTTTTCCATGACCAGCGCGCGCAGTTCCAGCGCGCGGCGCAGCACGGCGACCAGATCCTGCGTGGCAAAGGGCTTTTCCAGAAAATCATAGGCCCCGCGCCGCATCGCCTCGACCGCGAGGCTGACTTCGGCATGGCCGGTGATCAGGATCACGGGCAGGTCACGGTCCACCTCGGCCAGACGTTGCAGAAGGGTCATGCCATCCATGCCGGGCATGCGGATATCGCTGACCACCACCCCGTTCAGCCCCGGCCCGGCCAAGGCCAGCGCCTCTTCCGCCGAGGCGAAGGCCCGCACTGGCAGCCCGGCCAGATCCAGCGCCTGTTCGGTGGACCGGCGCATCTGTGCGTCATCGTCGATCAACAGGACGGTCTGCATCATTCCGCCGCCATCTCGCGCAGGTCGGCGGCTTGGAGCACGATCTCGAACACCGCCCCGCCTTCGGGATGGTTTGCCACCCGCAGGTCGCCGCCGAAATCCTTCATGATGTTGTAGCTGATCGACAGGCCCAGCCCGAGGCCGGAGCCGACCGTCTTGGTGCTGAAGAACGGGTCAAAGATCCGGTCGGCGATAGCGGCAGGCACGCCCGGCCCCCGGTCACGGATGGACAGGATCACCGCCCCGCCTTCGGCCCGCGCCGACAGGTCGATCCGGCGGTCGGGCAGCGTTTCCACGGCATCGGCGGCGTTGCTGAGGACATTGACCAGAACCTGTTGCAGGCGCAC
>PNND01000113.1 GCA_013824045.1 Rhodobacter sp.
TGCTGGCCGCCTTCCGCCCGCTGCGCGCGCTGTGGGACGCCACCCCGCGCCCCGAGGCGAAGGTGATCTTCAACGGCATCATCGAACCGATCGCCGCCCTGTCGCGCGGCATCACGCAAGCGCTGCATAACGGCTCGCTCACCCGCGCGGTGGCGATCGGGTTTGTCGCCATAACCGCCGCCGCGCTCTGGGCCTTTTCCACCGGGGCCTATGCCCCCGGCACGCGGGCGATGCTGCCCATCACCCCTGTCGCTGCCATCGCCTGGGGCCTGTTGATGGTCGCCACGCTGGGCGTTGCTCTGAACCATCGCAACCGCCTGATGTCGCTGATCCTGATCGGGATCATCGGGCTGATCATTTCGCTGGGCTTTGCGTGGCTGTCCGCGCCCGACCTTGCGCTGACGCAAATCACGGTCGAGGTGGTGACGGTCGTCTTCATGCTGCTGGCGCTGAACTTCCTGCCCAAGGAAACCCCGCGCGAAAGCTCGGCCTTCCGCCGGGGCCGGGACGCGATTGTCGCCATTGCGGCGGGCGCGGGCATCGGCGGGCTGGCCTATGCGATCATGACGCGCGACTTCAGCTTTCCGTCGATCTCGGCCTATCATCTGGCGCAATCCAAGCCGGGCGCAGGCGGGACGAATGCGGTGAACACGATCATCGTGGACTTCCGCGGCTATGACACCTTCGGTGAGATCATCGTGCTGGGTATCGCTGCCCTGCTGATCTACGCGCTGGTCGAGGCGCTGCTTCTGCCCGGCACCGCCAATGACCGGCTGCTTGCCATGCCCACGCGCCCGGATCGTGCGGGCGACCGGCATCCGCTTTTGATGGTGATGGCGACCCGCTTCATCCTGCCGGTGGCAATCATGATCGGCGTCTTCATCTTCCTGCGCGGCCATAACCTGCCGGGCGGCGGTTTCGTGGCGGGCCTTGTCGTCGCCATCGCCACGGTGATGCAATACATGGCCTCGGGCCTGGCCTGGACCGAGGAACGCCAGCGTATCGCACACCATGCGCTGATCGCGGCGGGCGTTCTGGTCGCCGCAGGGGCCGGTGTGGGATCGTGGCTCTTTGGCGCGCCCTTCCTTTCGTCCAGCTTTACATATGTGAACATCTGGCCGCTGGAGCAGTTCGAGCTTGCCACCGCCGCCATCTTTGATCTTGGCGTGTTCCTCTGCGTGCTGGGGGCGGTGCTGCTGGCGCTGAATTCGCTCAGCCGTCTGGCCCGCCGCGCGGGGGAAACGGTCAGCGCCGATCCCTATTCGGTAGACCGCCCGGAAGGAGGGGTGTGATATGGAAGCCCTGATCGCCATTGCCATCGGCACCCTTACCGCATCGGGCATCTATCTGATGCTGCGGCAGCGCACCTTCCCGGTGATCATCGGGCTGACGCTGCTGTCCTATGCTGTCAACGTGTTCATCTTTGCCGCTGGTAGGATCGTGCCCGGCCTGCCGGCCATCATCTCGCCGGATGCGGTGGGGTATACCGACCCGCTGCCGCAGGCGCTGGTGCTCACGGCAATCGTCATCTCCTTCGGGATGACAGCGGTGATCGTGCTGATGGCGCTGGGGTCATGGCTCGAATCCGGCCATGACAAAGTGGATATGGACGACGACAAGGACGAACAGGAGGCACGCGCATGATGTCGCATTGGATCATCGCGCCGGTCGTCCTTCCGGCGATCATCGCGCCGCTCATCGTGCTGATGATGCGCAATGACCTGACGCTGCAGCGCATCGTCGGTCTGACCAGCACGCTGGCTCTTGCCGCCATCGCCGCCGCCCTGCTGATCTCGACCAGCCACAACCCGCCGGAAATCTACCTGCTCGGCAACTGGCCCGCCCCTTTCGGGATCGTGCTGATGCTCGACCGGCTGTCGGCCATGATGCTGATGCTGACGGCGCTGCTTGCCATCGCGGTGCAGCTTTACGTCATCTCCACCAATTGGGACGCAAAAGGGCGCCATTTCCACGCGCTGTTCCTGTTCCAGATGATGGGCATCAACGGGGCCTTCCTCACGGGCGACGCCTTCAACCTGTTCGTCTTCTTCGAAGTGCTGCTGATCGCGTCCTACGGCCTGATGATCCACGGTGCAGGCAAGGATCGCTTGCGCGCGGGCGTGCAATACATCGCCTTCAACCTGATCGCCTCAACCCTGTTCCTGTTCGCGCTGGCCACGATCTATGCCGTCACAGGCACGCTCAACATGGCCGATATCGCGGTCAAGGTGGCAGCCCTGCCCGAAGGCGATGCGGGCCTGATCCGCGTGGCAGCCATCCTGATGCTGTCGGTCTTTGCCATCAAGGGCGCGCTGGTGCCGCTGCAATTCTGGCTGCCCGGCACCTATGCCAATGCGCCCGGCCCGGTGGCGGCCCTCTTCGCCATCATGACGAAGGTCGGGGCCTATGCCATTCTGCGCACAGCCACCCTGATCTTCCCGCCAGAAACGGCGGCCATCGGCACCATGGTGGCCGATCTGATGCTGCCCGCCGCGCTGGTGACGCTGGCCATCGGGTCCATCGGCATTCTGGGGGCCACGACCCTGCCGCGCCTTGCCGCCTTTGCCGGGATCGCGTCGATGGGGACGATCTTCATCGCCTTTTCCGCCTTTACCCCGCAGGCCACGGCGGCGGCGCTGTATTACATGATGCATTCCACGCTGGCGGCGGCGGCCATCTTCTTGATCGCTGATCTGGTGACGGATCGGCGCGGCAATGGCACGCTGACCGCGCAGCCCCGCATCGCGCAGCAGGGCCTGATCGCGGCGCTGTTCTTTGCCAATGCCATCGCGCTGGCCGGGATGCCGCCGCTGTCGGGCTTCATCGGCAAGCTTCTGGTGATGGACGCCCTGCGCGACAACCTCGCCCTGATCTGGACTGTGATCCTCGTCTCCTCCTTCTTCATGGTGCTGGGCTTTGCCCGCGCGGGTTCCGTCCTTTTCTGGAAATCCCACGCCACGGGCGAACCCGCCGACCCGCATCACAGCGCACAACCGCTGGCCTATGTCGCCATCGGCGGCTTGCTGGCAGGATTGGTGGGGCTGACTGTCTTTGCCGGCCCGATCATGGGCTGGCTAGAGGTCACCGCCACCGCCCTGCACGCGCCCGATGCCTATATCGCGGCAAACCAGTTGCCGGCCCTTGCAACAGAGGGGAACTGACATGCTCCGTCGCCTCTATCCCCACCCCTACCTGTCGCTGTTTCTGGTGCTGACATGGTTCTTGCTGGTCAACCAGTGGAAGCTGGGCAGTCTGGTCATGGCCATCTTCCTTGCCACCGTGATCCCGCTGATCACCGCGCCCTATTGGCCCCACCGCCCCCGATTGAACAGCATGCGCGCCCTGCTGTCCTATACGGCGCTGGTGGTCTGGGATGTGATCATCGCCAATGTGCAGGTGGCCAAAATCGTGCTGTTCATGCCGCGCGACAAAATCCAGTCCGCTTGGGTGCGCGTCCCGATCGAGTTGAAATCGCCCGAGGCGATTGCCCTGCTGGCCGGGACCATCACCATGACGCCCGGAACGGTGACCGCCGACATGTCGGCCTGCGGGCGGGTGCTGCTGATCCATTCCCTGCACGCCCCCGACCCCGACGCCATCCGCGACGACATCAAATCGCGCTATGAAACCCGGCTGAAGAGGATCTTCGAATGATCACCTATGCCCTTGGCTTTGCCATGGTCTGCTTTGGCCTTGGCCTGATCCTGAACCTATGGCGGCTTGCCATCGGCCCCACCGTGGCCGACCGCATCCTCGCGCTCGATACGATGGTGGTGAACGTCATCGCCATCATCGTGCTTTTCGGCATCCAATCCGGGCAGGGCTTCAACTTCGAGGCGGCGATGCTGTTCGCCCTGACCGGCTTTGTCAGCACCGTTGCCTTCTGCAAGTATCTGCTGCGGGGGAGTGTGATCGAATGACCTTCGGCCTTGAAATCGCCCTTTCCATCCTTCTGGTCGTTGGCGGCCTGTTCGGCCTGACGGGCAGCTATGGCCTGATCCGTCTGAAGGACCGGATGCAGCGCCTGCACGCGCCGACCAAGGCCTCGACTGTCGGCCTTGGCACGGCTCTGCTGGCCTCAATGTTCCATGGGCTGATGATCGGCACCGGGTTTTCGTGGCAAGAGGTGCTGGTGATGTTCTTCCTGTTCATCACCGCCCCTATCACCGCGAATTACCTGTCCAAGGTGCATCTGCAATCGCGCCACTATGACGGGCAGACCCCGACGACGGGCGTCAGCCGGGATTGGGCCACCTTCGATACTGCTGGCGAAGGCCCGGAACCCCAGCTTCCCAGTCGCGATTCCTGACCATAAGGTCAAAATTCTGCCGATCCCCGCCGCCCCGCCCTTGCGCGGGGGCGCGGGGCGTTGCATCCTCCCCCCGTCCGAAGGGAGGACCGCGTGCAATCACTTACCCCCAGCCAGACGGAACTCGGCCAGACCCAGCTTCCGCAGGTCGCCCATCCGCGCAATCCCGGCATGCCGCTCGATCTGGATTGGGTCGCCGCCGTGCAGGCCAACACCTCGGCCATCGAACGCCGCGCCGCCACTTTGGGCGGCCGCCGGTCGGTGAAGAAGGAGTTTCAGGCGGCATGGCTTCTGAAAGCCATCACCCTGATCGACCTGACCACCCTGTCGGGGGATGACACGGCGGGGCGGGTGCAGCGCCTCTGCGCCAAGGCGCGCCAGCCGGTTGCGCCTTGGATGCTGGAAAAGCTCGGGATGGAGGGGATCAGGACCGGCGCCGTCTGCGTCTATCACGATATGGTGGAAACCGCCGTCCGCGCGCTGGAAGGATCGGGGATTCCGGTCGCTGCCGTCTCCACCGGCTTTCCAGCGGGGTTGTCGCCCTATCACCTGCGCATCGCCGAGATCGGCGAAAGCGTGAAGGCAGGCGCGCAAGAGATCGACATCGTCATCTCGCGCCGCCATGTGCTGACCGGCAATTGGCAGGCGCTCTATGATGAGATGCGCGAGATGCGCGACGCCTGCGGTCCTGCCCATGTGAAGGCGATCCTTGCCACGGGCGAATTGGCAACCCTGCGCAATGTCGCCCGCGCCAGCCTTGTCTGCATGATGGCGGGGGCGGATTTCATCAAGACCTCGACTGGCAAGGAAAGCGTCAACGCCACCCTGCCTGTGACGCTGACCATGATCCGCGCGATCCGCGACTATCAGGATCGGACGGGGGTTAAGGTCGGCTACAAACCCGCAGGCGGCATCGCCAAGGCCAAGGATGCGCTTTTGTATCTGGCCCTGATGAAGGATGAGTTGGGCCACCCTTGGCTGCAACCCGATCTGTTCCGCTTTGGCGCCTCAAGCCTGCTGGGGGATATCGAACGCCAGCTGGAACATTACCTGACCGGCCACTACTCGGCCGCCAACCGCCACGCGATGGGATAAGTCCATGACGATCAAGGAAATCTTCGACCGCATGGATTACGGCCCCG
>PNND01000174.1 GCA_013824045.1 Rhodobacter sp.
GGCTTGTCCATCGGCGGATTGATCGGCCAGGTCGTTGCCAGCCAGCGCCCCGACCTTCTGCGCGCATTGATCCTGTCCAACACAGCAGCGCGCCTTGGCACCGCCGAAAGCTGGCAGGCCCGGATCGATGCCGTCACCGCCCAAGGGCTTTCGCATATCGCCGATGCGGTAATGGAGCGCTGGTTTGCCGCCCCGTTCCGCAACAGCCCCGCCTGTGCACTATGGCGCAACATGCTCTTGCGCACGCCGGTGGAAGGGTACCTCGCGGCCTGTTACGCGCTTGCCAATGCCGATCAACATTTGGCTACCGCCGCCCTACGCTTGCCGACTTTGGTTATCGCCGGGGCCGAAGATGGTGCCACCCCTCCGGATGTGGTGCAGGCAACAGCGGCCCTGATCCCGGGTTCGTCCTTTCATGCCATCCCCGGCGCGGGCCACTTGCCTTGCGTCGAGACGCCCGCCGCATGGGCCGCCATCGTCTCGCCTTTCCTGAAAGCCCACGCCCATGACTGATCTGACCGACAAGGCTATGACAACCCGCCGGCGCGTCTTGGGCGATGCCCATGTCAACCGCGCCGAGGCGGCAAAGATTCCCTTCGACGCGCCATTTCAGGCGCTGATCACCGATGCCGCGTGGGGCCATGTCTGGTCGCGCGATACGATCCCGTTGCGCGAGCGGTCTATGCTGACGATCGCGTTGCTGGCCGGCTTGGGCAACGATCACGAACTGGCCATGCATATCCGTGCCACCCGCAACACCGGTGCGACACAGTCTGACGTGATGGAGGCGCTGTTGCACGTCGCCATCTATGCCGGGGTGCCGCGCGCCAACCACGCCATATCAATCGCCAAAGATGTTTTCGCCGCCATGGCGCAAGAGGACACCCTATGAAGCCTGCCGAATTCTATATGCGTGACCGCAGTTTGCAGCCGCCCGCGCATCATCCGGGCTACAAGACCAGTGTGCCACGCTCGCCCCGCAACGCGCTTTTGACGTTGCAGCAGACCGTGTCTGAAATCACTGGCCCGACCTTTGGGCATGATGATATCGGCGCGCTCGACAATGATCTTACGTTGAACTTCAACCACGGCGGCCTGCCGGTCGGAGAACGGATCATTTTGCAGGGCCGGGTCCTGGATGAAAACGGTCGCCCCGTTCCGAATACGCTGGTCGAAATCTGGCAAGCCAACGCCAGCGGGCGCTATCGCCACAAGAAAGACGCCTATCTGGGCGCGTTAGACCCGAACTTTGGCGGCTGCGGTCGCACACTGACAGATGCGAACGGCCACTACTTCTTTCGCACGATCAAGCCCGGACCTTACCCTTGGCTCAACTATGTCAACTCGTGGAGGCCCGCACATATCCATGTATCGGTCTTTGGCACCTCGTTCAGTCAACGCTTGATCACGCAGCTTTACTTTGAGGGCGATCCCCTGATCCTGAAATGCCCGATTGTGCAGACCATCCCCGATCAACAGGCCGTGCAGCAACTCATCGCGGCGCTGGATCTGAACTCGGCGGTGCCGATGGATTGTCTGGCTTACAAGTTCGACATCGTGCTGCGCGGGCGGCGATCGACACTGTTCGAAAACCGGCTGGAGGGGAACTGACATGGTCCAAGCATTGCCCTACCTGCGCGAAAGCGCATCACAGACCGCCGGTCCATATGTGCATATCGGCCTTGCCCCGGGTGCCGCCGGGTTCCACACCTTTGAGACGGAACTGGGCCAGACCCTGGCGCCCGAAGGCGTGCCGGGCCTGCGAGTTACGATCGAGGGACAGGTGTTCGATGGCCTCGGCGTGCCGATCAAGGACGTATTGATCGAAGTCTGGCAGGCAGATGCAAACGGCATCTACCCGCACCCCGAAGACCCCCGCGCAGCCGATTGTGCGCCGGGCTTTCGCGGTTGGGGTCGGGTGATCTCGGATTTTGACAGCGGGCTTTTCCGGTTTGAAACCATCAAGCCTGGTCCGGTTCCGGGTCGCGCGGGCCGCGAGCAGGCGCCTCACCTCAATCTTTGGCTCGTATCGCGCGGGATCAATATCGGGCTGAACACGCGTATGTATTTCCCGGAAGATACCGCCGCCCATGCCGCCGACCCGGTCCTTGGCAGCATTGAACAGCGCGCCCGTGTTGCCACCCTCATCGCCACCGCGACCGGCCCGTCAACCTACCGTTTCGATATCCGCCTGCAGGGCGAAGGCGAAACCGTATTCATTGACGTGTGACCATGACCAAACCCTGCATCATCTGTGTGGCCATTACCGGGTCCCTGCCGACAAAGGCCAACAACCCGGCCGTGCCGATCACGATTGCCGAGCAGGTGGAAAGCACCCAAGAGGCGTTCGAGGCCGGCGCGAGCATAGCCCATTGCCATGTCCGCGACGATGAGGGCAAGCCGACCAGCGACCCTGACCGTTTCGCGCGGCTGAAAGAGGGTCTGGAGAAGCACTGCCCCGGCATGATCGTGCAGTTATCGACCGGGGGGCGGTCTGGAGCCGGTCAGGCGCGCGGCGGCATGCTGCCCCTGCGCCCTGACATGGCCAGCCTTTCGGTGGGGTCGAACAACTTTCCGACCCGCGTCTATGAAAACCCGCCCGATCTGGTGGATTGGCTGGCGGCCGAAATGCTGAAACATGATGTCAAACCAGAGATCGAGGCCTTTGATCTGTCCCATATCCTCAAAGCCAAGGAGATGCAGACCAAGGGCCAATTGGCCGGAACGCCCTATGTGCAATTCGTGATGGGTGTGAAGAACGCCATGCCTGCGGACCGCGACGTGTTTGACTATTACATCGCCACCGTGAAGCGCCTGTTCGGTGAAGATGCGCCTTGGTGTGCTGCTGGCATCGGGCCGGCGCAGATCGTGCTGAATGAATGGGCCGTCGCTTCGGGCGGCCATGCCCGTACCGGGCTGGAGGACAACGTGCGCCTTGACCGTGATCGGCTTGCCCCATCCAACGCGGCGCTTGTGCAGCGTGTGGTTGATCTGTGCGAGCGTTACGCCCGCCCGGTGGCTAGTTGGCAACAAGCGCGGGCCATTCTTGGCCTGCCATTGCGCCAGCCAACCTGACAGGAACATACAATGCCCGCCAGCCCTATGAATTCGCAGATTTACGCAGGGCTTTTTGGCGATCCGGAAACCGAAAGGCTGTTTACCGACAGTGCCGAGGTCCGCGCCATGCTGCTGGTCGAAGGAACGCTGGCCCGTGTGCAGGGCAGCCTTGGCCTGATCCCCGCCGATGCGGCCGCGTTCATCGAACGGGCCGCGCGCGAGGCGCAGATCGACCCGGCCGCCCTGGCCCCTGACACCGCCCGCAACGGTGTGCCAGTGCCTGCGCTGCTGGCAGCCTTTCGCAAGGCGGCCACTGCACCCGACTTGATGCAATACGTGCACTGGGGGGCGACCAGCCAGGACATCATGGACACCGGCCTTGCGCTGCGGCTGCGGCCCGTGCTGGCGCTCTGGGAGGCGCGACTGGGCACAGTGCTAAAGCAGATGGCCACCCTTGCCGAAACCCATGCCGCCCTGCCCATGGCCGCCCGCACCTACGGCCAGATCGCCACGCCAACCAGTTTTGGTGCCGTCGTTGCAAGCTGGGGTTGGCCGCTTATCACCGCACGTGACCGTTTGGCCGCATTGCGCCCAGCCGTCCTGCAAGTGTCACTTTCGGGCGCCGCAGGCACATTGTCGGCCATGGGGCCCGAAGGCCCCGCCGTGCGCGCCGCCCTTGCACAGGCACTGGACCTCGCCGATCCCGGCCATAGCTGGCATAGTGATCGATCCGGCATCGGTCAGATTGCAGGCTTTGCCGCCACGCTGGCCGCGTCCTTGGGCAAGATCGGCGAGGACTTGATCCTTCTTTCCCAATCCGGGCTGGCCGAGGCAACGTTGGGGCAAGGAGGAGCCTCTTCGACCATGCCGCAAAAGCAAAACCCCGTCGCTCCATCGGCCCTTGTCGCCTTAGCGCGGCATGTCATCGGTCAAGCGGCCATCCTGCAAGGCACAGGGCTTCATCGCCAGCAACGTGACGGCGCGGCATGGTTCACCGAATGGCTGATCCTGCCGCAAACCTGCATCGCGCTCAGCCGAATGCTGAGCTT
Source organism: Rhodobacter sp. (assembly GCA_013824045.1). Lineage (GTDB taxonomy): Bacteria > Pseudomonadota > Alphaproteobacteria > Rhodobacterales > Rhodobacteraceae > Paragemmobacter. The sequence goes on from PNND01000174.1 coordinate 4,107, forward strand.
GGCGCAAGACTGCCTGTCCCGGCTGCAACCCGACCCGGCGGCCCTGTCCGCACAGATCGACACAAGCCACGGCAGCATCTACGCCGAGGCGCTGACCTTTGCCCTTGCACGCCAAATTCCCCGTCCCGAGGCCGAGCAGAGCGTCAAGGCCTTGCTGGCCGAGGCAGCTGCCGCCGACCAACCCCTCTCGATCCTTGCCGCCCGCGCCAATCCTTGGTTGGACTGGTCGGAGATTGTTGCAACCAGCCTTGGTCAGGCCCAGAACGAAGCACTGTCCTTTTCCAAGAAGGTTCGCGGAGCAGAAAACCAGCCTGCAAACTGACAGAAACCGCAACCAATGACATTTGCTAAAGGCTGTTCGTGGCAGCGGCCTGCGCGTCTGTGCACCGTCTGGGGCGAAGCTCGGCGTCAGCGTCAGGTCGTTCCCCGGATCAAGGTGGATACCCCCCGGTTTCCGGACTCCGAGGTTCAGACTGGACTTCGCGAAAGGGCCGTCATTGATGCGCAACTGTGGCATCAGGTCTACGGTGACTTCAAGGTTGCTTGAGATCGACGCGCGGACCGACGGCGTCTCGGGCGTCATGCGTGCAATGATGGCGCTCCGAAAAAAGGTGTCGGCGGGAAGATGAAACCCGATGAGCCCTCCAGTTCTTCGCTCTGCTCAAGGTCCGCAAGCAGAACGGGCGGCCGAAGATCATGCCGCCCGCCACCGTTCTGCCAAGCGAGGACCGGGTGCAGGATCCGCAAATCCTGCTCGCCATTGGCCGGGTGTTGGGCTGGCGGCGGCGCATTGAGGCTGGCAAAAGCCGAGAGGCTGAACGTGACAACCCATTGGAGTTTATAGGATGCTCCTCGCCGTCCCGTGTCCATCGTCCGTTTGAGGCGTCGTTTCTTACGCGCGATCAACTGGTTCTCGCGCATGAGACGCGCTGTGCGATGCCGCCCCGATCTGGTGCCCTTCATCGACAAGATCGCTGTGCATATGTGGGCTGCCATGGGTGCCGTTGGACAAGGCGAAGGTCGTCCTGATATGCGCAAGATTGACCATGTCCTGTTGCTGGCGGCGACAGGCCGGGCGTTCCTGCCAGGCGAAGCAGCCGGTCTGGCGGTGACCTGCGACGGATCTTTCATCCAGCCGCGACCGGAGCAGTTAGCTGAATCACGCCTTTCTGCGAAGGTTGAGCAATCGTCCGGCGCGGAATGCTCATCGTGTGCAGCGGGTCGGGCGATTGTGATGGTCAGATGCAGGGCGAAGCCTGCTGGGGTCTGGTTGCCGAGGGCCGAACACGTCGTCACGCTCACGAAGGGCGGAGAGCGGACGGGT
>PNND01000238.1 GCA_013824045.1 Rhodobacter sp.
CCCTGATCAGATCTCCTCGACCATCAACACCCCGGGCATCGCCTTGATCGCGCCCTTGATCTGGGGCGTCACCGGATAGGGCTGAGGCAGGATCACGTCGATCTCGCACCCTGTATCATCCGGCACGCAGATCGTGATCTGCGCCTTGGCCCGCCCTTCCAGATTGGACAAGAGCGCCGCCACCGACCCCGCCGCCTCGGCCCGGTTCAGATGGATGCGCAGATCCGACGCCCCCGCCTCGGCGGCCACGGAATCAATCGGCTGCACCCCATTGGCCAGAAGCTTGACCGAATCTCCGTCCGGGTCTGCCCGCACTGTCAGCACGATATTGCGACCCGGCTCCAGATGATCGCGCGATGCCTCCAGCACGTCAGAGAACACCGTCACCTCATACAAGCCCGTTGGATCGGACAGGGCGACAAAGGCAAACCGGTTGCCCTTGGCCGATTTCCGTTCCTGCCGGGCCGAGACGGACCCTGCAATCTTCACCACGCAGGTGCCGCGCTGTTCGGCCATGCGCGTGACCTCGGCCAGCGTCTTCACATCCATGCGCCGCAGCGCACCCATGTAATCATCCAGCGGATGGCCTGACAGGTAGAACCCGATCGCCTGATGTTCCTGCGCCAGCCGTTCCGTCGCCAGCCAATCCCCCCGCCCGGCCAGCCTTGGTTCGGGGATATCCGCCCCTGCCTCGCCGAACAGCGACACCTGCGACGATCCCTTCGCCTCATGGATCGCGGCGGAATAGGCCACCAGCGCATCCAGCGCCTCGAACACCCGCGCGCGGTTGGCATCCAGCGCGTCAAAGGCCCCGGCGCGCGCCAGCATTTCCAGCGGGCGTTTGCCCACGCGTTTCAGATCCACCCGCCGCGCGACATCAAACAGGGTGGCAAAGGGCCGCTCGCCCGTATCGGTCCGCCGCGCCTCGACGATCATCTTCATCGCCTCGACACCCACATTTTTCAACGCGCCAAGGGCATAGACGATCTGGCCCTCCACCACGGTAAAGGTCGCCAGAGACCGGTTCACGCAGGGCGGCACTGTCTTGATGCCCAGCTTGTCCACCTCGCGCTTATAAACCGCCAGCTTGTCGGTCAGATGGATATCGCAGTTCATCACGGCGGCCATGAATTCGACCGGATAATTCGCCTTCAGATAGGCCGTCTGATAGCTCACAACCGCGTAGGCGGCGGCGTGGGATTTGTTAAAGCCGTAATTGGCGAATTTCTCCAAAAGGTCGAACACCTCGCCGGCCTTCTTGGCATCGATGTTGTGGGTGGCCTTTGCCCCTTCGATGAACTTCGGGCGTTCCTTCGCCATTTCCTCGGCGATCTTTTTTCCCATCGCCCGGCGCAGCAGGTCTGCGCCGCCCAGCGAATAGCCCGCCATGACCTGCGCAATCTGCATCACCTGTTCCTGATAGACGATGATGCCCTGCGTTTCGGCAAGGATATGGTCGATGGTGGGATGGATCGATTCAAGGTCGCGCAGACCGTTCTTCACCTCGCAATAGACCGGGATATTCTCCATCGGGCCGGGGCGATAGAGCGCCACCAGCGCCACGATATCCTCGATACAGGTGGGCTTCATGCGCCGCAGCGCATCCATCATCCCCGAACTTTCCACCTGAAACACCGCTACCGTCTTGGCGGCGGCGTAAAGCTCATAGGTCGGCTTATCGTCCAAAGGGATCAGGCTGATATCCAGCGTCACCCCGCGCAGCGCCAGCAGGTCCAGCGCGTTCTGGATCACGGTCAGCGTCTTCAGACCCAGAAAGTCGAACTTCACCAGACCGGCCGCCTCAACCCATTTCATGTTGAACTGGGTGGCGGGCATGTCCGACCGCGGGTCCTGATAGAGCGGCACCAGCTCATCCAGCGGCCTGTCGCCGATCACCACCCCGGCGGCATGGGTCGATGCGTTGCGATACAGCCCTTCGATCTGTTCGGCATAGGTCAGCAGGCGACCCACCACCTCTTCCTTCGCCGCCTCGCGCAGGCGCGGCTCATCGGCCAGCGCCTTGGTGATCGAGACGGGCTTCACGCCTTCCAGCGGGATCATCTTCGACAGCCGGTCCACCTGCCCATAGGGCAATTGCAGCACCCGCCCCACATCGCGCACGGCGGCCTTGGACAGCAGCGCGCCGAAAGTGATGATCTGCCCCACCTTGTCACGGCCATAGCGATCCTGCACGTAACTGATCACCTCTTCCCGGCGATCCATACAGAAGTCGATGTCGAAGTCAGGCATCGACACCCGTTCCGGGTTCAGGAACCGTTCGAACAGCAGCGCATAGCGCAAGGGGTCAAGGTCGGTGATGGTCAGCGCATAGGCCACCAGCGACCCGGCCCCCGACCCCCGTCCCGGCCCCACGGGAATGCCGTGATCCTTGGCCCATTTGATGAAATCGGCCACGATCAGGAAATAGCCCGGAAACCCCATCTTCTCGATGATGCCCAGCTCGAAATCCAGCCGCGCCTGATACTCTTCCACCGTGGCCGCATGGGGGATCACCGCCAGCCGCGCCTGTAGCCCCGCATTGGCCTGACGGCGCAACTCCTGCACCTCGTCATCGGCAAAGCGCGGCAAGATCGGCGCGCGCTTGTGCGCCATGAAAGCACAGCGGCGGGCAATCTCGACCGTATTCTCCAACGCCTCCGGCAGATCGGCGAACAGGGCGCACATCTCCGCCTCGGATTTCAGATAATGCTGCGGCGTCAGGCGGCGGCGCGGCTGCTGCTGATCGACATAGGCCCCTTCGGCAATGCAGATCAGCGCATCATGCGCCTCATACATCGCGGCCTTGGGGAAATAGACGTCGTTGGTGGCCACCAGCGGCAGGCCCATCGCATAGGCCATTTCCACAAACCCACGCTCGGTTGCGGCCTCGGCCTCTGTCAGCCGCCCGCCTTCGCCCGGGTGGCGCTGCAATTCCACATAAAGCCGATCCCCGAAACAGGCCGCCAGCCTGTCCATCAGCGCCTGCGCCTTCGCGCCCTGCCCCTGTTGCAGGAACCGCCCCACCGGACCATCCGCCCCGCCCGTGAGGCAGATCAGACCCGCCGAATACCGCTCCAACTCCTCAAGCGCGACCTGATTCAACTGCCCGCCCTTGTCGAGGTAGAGGCATGAATTCAGCTTCATCAGGTTCATGTAACCCGCTTCGGACTGCGCCAGCAGCACCAGTGGCGCGGGCATCCGCAGCTTTTCCCCCGGCTGGGCAGGGTCATGGGCAACCGCCACCTGACAGCCCATAATCGGCTGCAGCCCCGCATCCTTGGCGAGAGACGAAAACTCCAGTGCGCAGAACATGTTGTTGGTATCGGTCACGGCCACGGCGGGCATCTCTGCCGCCGCGCAGAGCTTGGCCAGTTTCTTCACCGGGATCGCCCCTTCCAGAAGCGAATGTTCGGTATGGACGCGCAGGTGAATGAATCGGGGAATGCTGGACATGGCCATAGCCTAGCGAAGCGTCAGGCGCAGGGAAAGGCCGCCCCTTCTTTCGGCAAAAGACGAAACTGCTTCCGCCATATGCAAAAAGGTTCTTCTTGCCATGTGGCAAGGCAGCGGGCTTCACTGATAGAAAGGATACAAGCCCGAACCGGATAACGGGGGGCATGGGGCGCGTGGCCCGCTTTACGCCGCATCGGGCGGCCACGCAAAACGCCTCGAACGGGGAGAAGGCGGCGGGTTGAGACATGGCCGGGATCGCGTTTCTGCTGAACGGAACGCCGGTTCGCGTGACGGGGGAACCCCCGACGCGGACGCTTCTCGATTGGCTGCGCGACACGCGCGGTCTGTGCGGCACGAAAGAAGGCTGCAATGAAGGCGATTGCGGGGCCTGCACCGTGATGGTGACCGATGCGGATGGCAGCCGCGCGCTGAATGCCTGCATCCTGTTCCTGCCCCAGCTCGCGGGCAAGGCCGTCCGCACTGTCGAAGGCATCGCCGGGCCGGAGGGAACGCAGCATCCGGTGCAAGAGGCGATGGTCGCGCATCACGGCTCACAATGCGGCTTCTGCACGCCGGGCTTTGTGGTGTCGATGGCGGTGGCGCATCTGAACGGCCAGACGGACCATGACGATGCGCTGGCGGGCAATCTCTGCCGCTGCACGGGCTATGCCCCGATCATCCGCGCGGCACAGGCGGCCGAATCCGCCCCTGTACCGGACTGGATGAAAGACGACAGCCGCTTCATCTTGGCCCAAATACCCAATGACCACGGCGTCGCAGGCTCGACCGTGCAGGCAAACGCGCAAGGGGGGTCCGGGGGGGCGGATGTCCCCCCGGCCTTCTGCCCGGCATCTTCGGATGACCTCGCAGACTGGTACCTCGCCCATCCTGATGCCACGCTCATCGCCGGGGCCACGGATGTGGGCCTCTGGGTGACCAAGCAGCTGCGTGACCTTGCGCCCGTCGCCTTTCTCAACGGCATGCGCGATCTGCAACAGATCGAGGTTCAGGGCGGCATGCTGCATGTCGGCGCAGGCGTGACCATCGCCGCGCTCCGCGCGGCGGTGGCCGCACGCCTGCCCTCCGTCGCGGAACTGCTGCGCCGCTATGCCAGCGAACAGGTCCGCAACGCTGCCACCATCGGCGGCAACATCGCCAATGGCTCGCCCATCGGCGATGGCCCGCCCGCGCTGATCGCGCTGGGCGCCACGCTCCATCTGCGGCGCGGCGATGAGATGCGGTCGATGCCGCTGGAGGATTTCTTCCTCGACTACCGCAAGCAGGATCGCCGTCCGGCTGAATTCGTGGCCGGAGTCAGCTTCCCTGAACACGCCCCGGCGCTGCGCTGCTACAAGATCTCCAAACGCTTCGATCAGGACATTTCCGCCGTCTGCGGCTGCTTCAACATCACCGTCACGGATGGCCGCGTCACCGCTGCCCGCATCGCCTTTGGCGGCACGGCGGGCATTCCGAAACGCGCCTCTGCCGTCGAATCCGCCCTGATCGGCAAAGCCTGGACAGAGGCGACCGTCACCGCCGCCCTGCCCGCATTCGCACAGGATTTCACCCCGCTCTCCGACATGCGCGCCAGCGCCGCCTATCGGCTGGAAACGGCCGCGAACCTGTTGATCCGCTATTTCCACGATCTGAACGGCGCCCCGGTTTCGGTGCTGGAGGTCGCGCCATGACCATGGGGAAACCCCTGCCGCATGACGCGGCCCCCCTGCATGTCACCGGTCAGGCGCGCTATGTCGATGACATCCCCCTGCCCGCCAACGCCCTGCACCTCGCCTTTGGCCTATCCACCGTCGCGCATGGCGACATCCTGTCGATGGACCTCGCCCCCGTCCGCGCGGCACCCGGCGTGGTGGCCGTCTGGTCGGCGGCGGATTTCGCGGAGATGCCGGATTGCAGCCCCTCGGTCCATGACGAGCCGCTTCTCGCCACGGGGCGCGTGCATTACCT
>PNND01000327.1 GCA_013824045.1 Rhodobacter sp.
CTCCCTTTGGCAAAACCGGCCGGGCCGCCCTTGCCTTCGCCGCTGATCTTCAGGCTCTTGCCTTCGATCCGGTCGCTGATCGACACCGCCCCTTTGAAGGTTGCCTTCACCGGGCCGACCTTCTGGGTCACCACGGCTTCGAACCCATCTTCCGGGCTGCCAGTCATGCTTTCGCATCCCGGCACGCATTCCTTCAGAACATCGGGGTTCAGGATGGCGGCCCAGACGGTTGCCGGGTCTGCCTTGATCTCTCGAAAATCGCTGAGCTGCATGTCTCTTCCCTCGTCTCGGCATCAGACTAAGCGGCAGGCGCGCCGCCCGATATGGAACAATGGTCGTATAGGCGGGGTCGCGGCATGGCTGCCGCCGCGTTATCCCGCCGCAGGCAGCCCTGCGATAAAGCTTTCCAGCGCGCGCGGCTCCAGCGGTTTCATCATCAACCCGATGCCGGCCTCGGCGCAAGCGGCGCGCAGGTCCGGGCGGCGGTCGGCGGTCACGATCCGCGACGGCACCGCGCCATGGCGGGCCTGAACCTCGGCCACAAAGCGCAGGCCATCCATCCCGTCACCCAGATTGTGATCGACGATAAAGCAGTCGGGCAGGATGCCCAGTTCCTCGATCAACTCCAGCGCCTCTTCGCCCGAAGCCGCGTCCAGCACGCTGACCCCCCATTTCTCCAGCAACAGGCCCATCGCGCGGCGCAGATCGCCGTCGTTTTCCACCAGAAACACGATCCGGTTCTGCATCGACGGGCGCGGCGCGGGCGATGGGGCGGCGCTTAGGCGCGGGCCTTCGGCCAGCAGCGAAAGGCCTTCGGACAGCGGCACCTGCACCATGAAGCATGTCCCCACCCCAATCTGCGAGGTCAGGCCCAGCGGATGGCCGAGCAGCGCGCAGGCCCGTTCAACGATGGCCAGCCCCAGCCCCATCCCCTCGGAGGCCGAAGCGCGCGCGTTCAGGCGGTGGAACTCTTTGAAGATGTTGTCCTGTTCCTCTTCGGGTATCCCCGGCCCGGTGTCGCGCACCTCGATCCGCACCATCCCACCGCGCCGCCGCACCCCCACCAGCACCCGGCCACGGTCGGTATAGCGGATCGCATTGCCGATCAGGTTCTGCAGGATGCGCCGCAGATAGGCCGGGTCCGACATCACCGAGACATGCGATGGCACCACCGAAAGGCGCAGCCCCTTGGCCGCCGCGATGGCCCCGAATTCATCATTCAACTGCGCCAGCAACCGATCCAGCCGCACCGGCCCCACCGCCACCGCCGCCCGCCCGCTTTCCAGTTTGGAAATGTCCAACAGCGCGCCCAGAATCCCCTCGACTGACAAAAGCGCATTCTGAGCCTTGTCCAGCGTCGCCTTGGCCTCGGGCACCAGCCCTTCATCCCCGATGGACGAGATGAACAGCTTAGCCGCCGACAGGGGTTGCAGCAGATCATGGCTGGCCGCCGCGACGAAGCGCGACCGGCTGGCATTCGCCCGCTCGGCATTGGCCAGCGCATCCTCCAGTTCCAGCGTGCGCTCCATCACCCGCGCCTCGAGCGTTTCATTGGCGCGGCTCAGCGCCTCAATCGCCGCGCGTTCGGCGGTCACATCGGTGAAGGACATCACGAAACCGCCATCGGGCATGGCTTGGGCAAAGACATCCATGATCATGTCAGGGCCCCGCCGCAACTCGAACCGCAGCGCCCCCCGGTCGCCCTTGCCCGCCACCCAATCGCCCAGCCGGGCCTCGGTCATCCCCTCGCCAAAGGCCAGATCGGGGCGGAACCGGTCCAGAATGGCGTCAAAGCTCACTCCCATACGGAACCGCACCATCGGGATCACCAGCAACTGGCCCAGCCTCTGGTTCCACCCCACCAGCCGCGCCTCGGCATCAAAGATGCAAACGCCCTGGCTGATATGGTCCAGCGTGGCGCGGATCACGCGCGCCTGATCATCCAGCATCTTGCCGCGTTCCGACCGTTCCAGACGGATGATCTCGGTCACATCCGTTTGCAGGATCACCGTTCCGCCATCCACGGTGCGGTGCTCGCTCACCTGCACCCAGCGGTCCCAGACCATGCGCACGTTAAAGATCACATGCTGGTCCTGATGCCGCCTGCGCCGCGCCACGGCCCATTCCTCGGCCGTTTCCCCCCCGGGTAACTCCAGAAAGCGCGACCGGCTGACCCTTTCGACATAATCGCCAAAGGTCAGCCCCGGTTTGAGATATTCGCGCAGGTCCAGCATATGCATGCCAAATCGCGAATTGCACATCACCAGCACATCCTGCGCATCGAACAGCGCAAAGCCTTCCTGAATCGTCTCGATGGCGTTGGCGAGGTTCTGGCGCGCAGCCTCGGTTGCACGATTGGCCTCCGCCAGCCTTGAATTGCTGTCATTCAGCAGGTCCAGCGCGCGTTCCAGATCGCGTGTGCGTTCGCCGACCTGATCCTCCAGCATGGCGGCACGCTGGAACTGGGCATAGGCGGCACCACTGTCATCGGTGATCTGTTCCACCCGCCGCATCAGAACCTGCGCAATGGTCAAGAGCTTTTGCGTCTGCCGTTCGGGCGGATCGGCGGGGTTGATCAGCGTGTCGATCATCGCGCCCCACCGGACAAAAGGCCACCCGGCGGATAGATCGCAACCCCGGTCATGGTCTGGTTCACATGCATGGAATTCAACTGCTCGCCATAGGTGGAAAAGCCCACCACCCCATTGGCGCGCAGGATGGCCGACACCGCCCCGGTCTTTTGCTTTTCCTGCGCCTCCATCCGCCGCAGGATGCAATCGCAGGCCAGAATGGCCACCGGCTGGCCCTTGGCCGCCAGCGCGGCCATTTCCACCTCCAGATGCGCCACCATGTCCTGCGGCTGCGCCAGCGTCAGCACGACGCCTTCGTCGATGGCGGAAAAGAAGATCAGATCGCCCGCCTCGCCCACCTCGCGGATGGCGCGCACATGGTGTTTGCCGCCGATGCGCACCACAACCGGGTGGGCGGCAAAGGTGAAGGTGGTCAGTTGCGCCGGATCCTTGCCCAGAAGCCGCGCATATTCCTGTGCCGCAGGTTCTGCGTTGATCGTCCGCACGATGCGCCGGGCAGGATCGGCCTCGGTCACCACCATCCGCGCTTCTGTGGGCAGCAGATGATCAAGGCTGAACACCTTCACCCGGCAATCCGTGCGGATCAGCGCCAGCACGGCGGCATTCTGCAAGGCATGCCCCTCATGCAGCACATAGGTCGCCTTGAACCGCGTCCCGTCCCCCGCCGATCCGCCAAACAGCGGCACCGGCCCAAGGCCCGAGGCAAGGGCCGAGGTCAGCTCATCCTCACGCACTGAAAGACCGTCCACGAGCAGAAAGGCAAACTCGCCCGCCCATTCCGGCTTTTGCCGCGCCAACCCCTGCCGTGACCGGATCAGCCGCCCGATCATCGCCTCGCGCTCCATCACCGAAAGATCGGGCACTAGCAAAAGATCAGCGGCAAAATACGCAGCGGGCAGGCCCACGGCAACAATTTCGCCTTCGGTGTAACCCTCACCCGAAATCTCACCTGCCGTGGAACAGCCGATCACCGGCGCGCCTCCGAACCGCCCCGGCAGGCGCAGCGCCAGCGCATCCAGATCGGCATCCGGCGAGACGAACAGCACGATCAGCGCAAAAGGCCCCGGCCCCAACGCCTCTTCCAGCCGTCGCAGGGGATTGGCCGCCGTGACAGAGACAGAGGCCCGCGCCACCAGCGCCAGCCCCACCCGATCCGGCCCTGCAACGCCCTCCCAAGGCTGGTTCACCGCATTCCCCCCAAGCGCCCCCCGACGTATCCCTTATAGAAAGGCTAGCCCCCGCCCAAGCATCGGACAAGCCCTGCCAGAATGAAGGGATGATGCCGCCCCGAACCTGATCCGGAGCCGCCCGCAATGACCGGAGGTCCCAGGTCGAGCGTCCTATCAACTGGCTTCCGGCATCAGCCGATCAAAGCTCGCTTCCCGCGCGATCAGAACCGCCTGCGTCCGGCTTTGCACGCCCAGCTTGCGCATGATGGCGGTGACATGGGCCTTCACCGTGGTTTCCGCGATGGTCAGCTCATAGGCGATCTGCTTGTTCAGCATCCCCTCGCAGATCAGTTGCAGGATCTTGGCCTGCTGCCGCGTTAGCAGCGACAGCCGCGCAATCGCCTCTTCCTGCTGATTGGCGGGCGCATTGGGATCGGCCTGCGGGACAAACCCATCCGGCAGATAGCCGTCTCCCGCACGGATCGCGTCAAAGGCCGCCTTGAACACCTCGCGCCGCGAATGTTTGGGCACGAACCCCACCGCCCCCGCGCGCAGGGCCGCCCCGATCACCCGGTTGTCAGCCAATGAGCTGACCACCACCACCGGCACATCCCCCACGGTCGCGCGCAGGCGGATCAACCCGTCCAGCCCGTTCACATCCGGCAGGTTCAGATCCAGCACGATCACATCGGGCAAAGGCGACAGATCCAGCCGCGTCAGCGCGGTTTCCAGCCGGTCGGCGGTTTCCACAATCTCGATCCCCGCGACCGCGCGCAGGGTCATCGACAGCGCATCGCAAAACAGCGGGTGATCATCCACGATCAACGCCGATGTCAGCTTCCGCAAACCCTGTTCCATACCCCGATCCACCCGTTCCATGCAGGCAGGCTAGCAGCCCCGCCCCGCCCCGCCAACCACGCCAAAGGTCGGAGCCGCAGCCCATCCGCCGCGCAGCTTTTCGCGCGGTTCCGCCCGAGCAGCTTTCCTTGCGGCCTTGCCCCCGCTATCAGACGAAAACCCATGCATGCAGGTGACCTTGATGATGCTTTCCCGCCGCGCCCTTCTTGCCCTGTCCTTGCCGCTGGCGCTGGCCGCCTGTGGCGCGCCGCCCGAGCCGGAAGTATCACGCAGCCCACAAGGCCCGGAGGAGATCAACCGCCTGATTGCCCGCTATGCGCAGGTCTATGACATTCCCGAAAGCCTGATCCACGAAACCGTGCGCCGTGAAAGCGGCTACAACCCCGCCGCCCGCAACGGCCCCTATTACGGGTTGATGCAGATCCATCCCCAAACCGCCCAGACGATGGGCTTTCGCGGCGATCCGTCCCAGCTTCTGGATGCCGAAACGAACATGATCTATGCGGGCAAATACCTGCGCGGGGCGTGGCTGGTGTCGCGCGGCAACCATGACGCCGCGCATATGTGGTATCGCCGGGGGTATTACTACGAGGCCAAGCGCATGGGATTGCTCGAAGAAACCGGCCTGCGCGGCTAGTACCACATATCGGCCATCGTGGCCTTCCGGCGCGCGACGTAATCCTCCAGCGCATCCCGCATTGCGATATCCATCGGCGGGGCCTCGAATTCGGCCAGCCGCTTCTTCCACAGCCGGTTCGCCCGCGTCGC
>PNND01000369.1 GCA_013824045.1 Rhodobacter sp.
GCAGGAGGTCCGCCATCAGCGTGCCGCGCCCGGGGCCAAGCTCGGCCAGCGTAAAGGGCGCGGGCGCGCCCTGATCCAGCCATGCCTGCGCAAGGCAGAGGCCCAAAAGTTCCCCGAACATCTGGCTGATTTCCGGGGCGGTGGTGAAATCGCCCCTCGCGCCGAAAGGATCGCGCGTGGCGTAATAGCCGTGATCAGGATGCAGCAGGCAATCGGCCATATACTCGGCCAGTGTCAGAGGCCCCGTCGCCGCGATACGGCGGCGCAGCAGGTCCGCAAGCGCGGTCATGCGGGGGCGGGCGCGCCGCGCCGGGCGCGGGCGATGAACCAGACCCCCACCACGATCATCGGCAGCGACAGAATCTGCCCCATGGTCAGCCCATAGCCACCCACCTGCAGCGCAAGGCCCAGCGGATTGCCCGGTGTGATGAATTGCGCATCGGGCTGGCGGACAAACTCCACCACGAACCGCCCCAGACCGTAGCCTGCGAAGAAAAGCCCCGCCGTGCGGCCCGGCCGAGCCAGCCAGCCGCGCCGATAAACGACCCAGAGGAGCACGGCAAACAAGAGGAACCCTTCCAACATCGCCTCATAAAGCTGCGACGGGTGGCGGGCGCAGATGCCCACGACGCCGGGGCAGGTCTGCGCCGCCTCGCCGGGAAAGGCCACGCCCCAAGGCAGGGTGGTGGGGCGGCCCCATAGCTCGGCATTGATGAAATTGGCCAGCCGCCCAAGGCCGATGCCGATGGGGGCCACCACCGCCATCAGATCGGCGGCCGACAGCATCGGAATGCCTTCCTTGCGGCAGAACAGGATGCCCGCCACAACCACGCCAAGGAAGCCGCCATGAAAGGACATGCCGCCTTCCCAAACCCGCAGGATATGGCCGGGGTTCTGCAGGTAATAGCCCGGCTGATAGAACAGCACGAAGCCCAGCCGCCCGCCGAGGACGACGCCGATGATCACCCATGTCAGCAGCCGCTCCACCTGTTCCGCCGTCATCGGCGCGGGGCCGGGCCAGAGGCGCGGCGTGGACACGATCCGCGCGATCAGCTTCCACCCCGCCACCAGCCCCACGATATAGGCCAGCGCATACCAGCGCAGGGCAAAGGAAAACCCGCCAAGATCGATGCGAAAGATCTCGGGCGAGAGGTCGGGGAAGGGGATATAGGACATGCTGCCTCTCACATGCGGACGGGGTGGTTTTCCGGGCTGGGGCGCGGGAAGTCAACCACTGCGCCCTTTGCCCGGCAGGGGAAGGTGTGCACCTTTCCACCAGCCGCGCGCGGGCGTTGACGGGGCAAGATGGGTATTTGTGCCAAGATGAAGCAGGAGGACAGGGTTGTGTCCGGTAGGATCGGGGCCATATAGAGGGTCAAGCGATAAGGAGTGCGGCCATGCAGACGCGCAGCAAATTCTTTGACGACATGTCGCAACTGATGACCAACGCCATGGGCGTGGCACAGGGCGCCAAGACCGAGGCCGAGACGGCCATGAAAGGCATGATCGACCGCTGGATGGCCGACCGTGATTTCGTGACGCGCGAAGAATTCGACGCCGCCCGCGCCATGGCCGTGAAGGCCCGCGAAGAAAACGCCGCGCTGGAGGCCCGTCTGGCCGCGCTGGAAGCAAAGCTGGCCGGGGATGCGCCGAAGGCTGCGAAGAAGAAGCCAGAGTGATCCGGTCGATACGGCTTTGCTGAAAAAGGCGGCCGCAGGGCCGCCTTCTTGCTTTTGCGCGGTTGCCAAGCGCCCCGCGTGACGTCGGTGCACCTGCGGCACAACCCACGACATTGCTACGCGTCGACTGGCCTTGTCCCTTCTCTCTACAGAGCGACCGCCTTAACCCTTTTGCCCGGCGCTATGAGCCGTACACGGGACGCGACCGGTGGGCAGGGATGCGGCACGGGCGATCGGCCAGCGGTGCAGCGATGGCTGGCCTTTGTGCCGAGATCAGCCGGTCAGGCCGATTTGCGGCGGAACAGCGACTGGGCCGTATAGACCAGGATCGCCGCCCCGACTGCACCCATCACCGCCACACCCAGAAGGACGATCACATCAACCGGCCCGCCGATATCGCGAAAATGCGAACTGGTCACGGCCTGCACAAAGAGGACCGCCGCGACGGCGCCGATGGGCATGGAAAGCTGCGCCCAAAGGAACTTGCGCATCGACATCGCGCGGTCACGGATCAGGACGTAAAGATAGGCCGCCGTGACGACCAGCGCCGCCACAACCATGGCCCAGAACAGGCCGCGACCGAAAATCTCTTCGAAAACGGCGATCAGGGTTCCGACTGTCAGTTCCTTCATGGCACCCTCCTCAGGCCTTGCCGCGCAGCATTGCGTTATAGGTGGCCTTCAGCGCCACTTCCTTCATCAGCCAGCTGATCCACAGCTCTTCCAGCGGCGCGATCATGCCGGGGAAGGAGGGGACGAGGTTGTTGTTATAGTCGAATTCAACCAGCATGGCGCGCCCCACCCGGGTGATCAGCGGGCAGGAGGTGTAGCCGTCATAGACCTCGGTCCCTTCGCGGCCCTCGATGGCGGCGATCAGGTGGTCCTCGACCACCGGCACCTGCCATTTCACCGATGCCGCCGTCTTGCCCTTGGGCACACCCGCGACATCGCCCAAGGCGAAGATCTCGGGGTAGCGCAGGTGGCGCAGGGTCTTCTGGTCGACCTCGACCCAGCCCTGATCCGTCCACTTGTCGGCCCAGGACAGGCCCGATTGGCGGATCACCTCGGGCGCGCGCTGGGGCGGGATGACGTGAAGGTAGTCATAGGGCATCTCGACTGTCGATTTCACCTCGGCCTTGGTGGCGGCGTCGATCTCGGTCTTCTCGAAGGTCGCCCGCTTTTGTCCGGGTTCGATGGACAAGAGCTTGTGGCTCATGTGGGTCTGAATCCCGCGCTGGCCGAACAGCATTCGCACCTTTTCCGCCACGATGGGCACACCGAACAGGGCCGTCTGCGGGGCGGTATAATGCACCTCGAACTTGCCCGCGCCGACCGTGCGGCTGGCGATATCCTCGACCAAAAAGGCATGCTTGAGCGGCGCGCCTGCGCATTTCATCTCGGTCGCGGGGCGGGTCATCACGGCAACGCCGCCCTCTTCGGTGAACTGGCGCGCCGCATCCCACGTCTTTGCCGCATAGTCCGGCCCGGCGTAAAGCGCACCGATGCCATTCTGACCCACCATATCCAGCGAGAAGCCGGGGATGGCGTCATGGTCCAGCACAAGACCCGGGGCGACGATCAGGAAATCATAGGCGAGGCTTTGGCCACCGGTGGTTGCCACGGTCTTGGCGACGGGGTCGATGGCGGCGGCATTCTCGGCCACGAGGGTGATGCCTGAGGGCAGCCAGTCGGCGGTTTGCGACACGGTGTAAGAGGCGGGCTTCAGTCCCGCCGCCACAAGGCTGAGGCCGGGCTGATAAAAGTGTTCCGCCCGGGCATCGACGATGGTGATCTGCGCGCCATCCAGCCGCTCGACCAGACGGTTGACAAGCGCGGTCCCGCCAGCCCCTGCACCGATGATGACGATGCGGGCCTTGGTGGCGATGGCATTGGCGCGCACGGGCAAGCCAAGGCTGGCGGCAGCAAGGCCCGCAACGCCAAGGCCAAGAAAGGCTCGTCGAGATGTTGCAGGACCAGTCAGGCTCATGGGTTCCTCCCTCCGGAATATCCGGTATTTCTGCCATATCTCTGGGGTGGGCATCTTGATCTGGATCAAACACATTCCAGATTATGAATTCTTTTGCGGTGCCGTGTCCCGTTGCCTCGGGGGCGGGTGGGCGCCGCGAGGGCCACGATCACGGCACCTGATCCTCGGGCTGACGAGGCGGCACCTATTCCGTCGATCAGGCCGCCTGCATGCGCAGTCCTATTCGTGGCGAGCCACATCCGTTTTTGTCCACAGAAGATTTCGCCAGAAATCGCTTTACAGACTTCCCCTTCTGTCACACCATATCTAGTAAGGGTCACGTCGGGCGACGCTGATCCTTGCCAGACGCCCAGCTTCTTGTGGGTATCCTCCCCCAGGAAGCATCATGATGAGGCCGGGTAATGTCGTTCGTTGAAGACTTTCTGACCACTGACGATCTTCACCCGATCGACATTGTCGAAACCCTTGCCGAGCATCACGATTGGGAATTTGACCGCGTCACCGATGACCAGATCGCCATGGCGGTCGAGGGGCAGTGGCGCACCTACAGCCTGACGCTGGCCTGGTCGGCGCAGGATGAAACGCTGCGGCTGATCTGCACCTTCGAGATGGAACCGCCCGCCGCGCGGATGGGGGCTTTGTACGATGTGCTCAACCGCTGCAATGACATGGTCTGGACCGGGGCCTTCACCTATTGGGAAGACCAGAAGCTGATGGTCTGGCGCTATGGTCTGCTGCTATCGGGCGGGCAATATGTGACCGCCGATCAGATCGACCGGCTGATTTCCGCCGCCGTGGGCGCGGCAGAGCGGTTCTATCCGGCCTTCCAGTTGGTCTCATGGGGCGACAAGGCCCCGGCCGATGCGATGAAGGTTGCGATTGCCGAGGCCTACGGTCGCGCCTAACTTGCCCAGCAAAGGCAAACGGGGGCGGTGAATGGCGTTGGAGCGGGTGGCCCAGAACGGGCTGGTTCTTCTGGGATGCGGCAAGATGGGAACGGCCCTGCTGACGGGCTGGCTGGGCGCGGGTCTGCCTGCGGCCTCGGTCTGGGTGATAGAGCCCAACCCGTCGGATTGGCTGCGGGGCAGTGGCGTTCATCTCAACAATGGCGTGCCCGGTGCGCCTGCCGTCGCGCTGCTGGCCGTGAAGCCGCAGATGATGGGCGCGGCGCTGCCGGTGCTTCAGGCGCTCGGCAATGGCGGCACGCTGTTTCTGTCCATCGCAGCGGGCACCACGATCGCGGCGTTTGAGGCGGCGCTGGGCGACCGCACGCCCATCGTGCGCACCATGCCCAACACGCCTGCCATGGTGAACCGGGGCATCACCGCACTCTGCCGCAATGCCCATGTGTCGGATGCCGACATGGCGCTGGCCGTAGCGCTGATGGCGGCGGTGGGCGAGACGGTCATTCTGGACGGGGAGCATCAGATCGATGCGGTCACTGCCGTGTCCGGCTCTGGCCCCGCCTATGTTTTCCACCTGATCGAGGCGCTGGCGGCAGCAGGCGAGGCCGAGGGGCTGTCGCCCGAGGTGGCCATGCAACTGGCCCGTGCCACCGTCTGCGGGGCGGGGGAATTGGCCTATCGTTCCGCCGACAGCGCGGCGCAGTTGCGCATCAACGTCACCTCACCCGGTGGCACCACGGCGGCGGCGCTGGCTGTCCTGATGCCGGAACTGCCGGGCCTGATGGCCC
>PNND01000210.1 GCA_013824045.1 Rhodobacter sp.
TCGCCGATGACGGCACGTCCAAAGGCGAAAAGGAACTGCCTTTTGCGTTCTCGATGATGCTGCCGGCCTTCCGGGGGATCAAACCCGTGGCCGGGATCGAAGGCCTGTCCAACCCGCGCGGTTTCACCATCGTGGACAAGCACCAGCAGAACCCGAAATATCCCAACATCTTCGCCGTGGGCGTCTGCGTGGCCATCCCGCCGATGGGGCCAACCCCCGTGCCTGTGGGCGTGCCCAAGACCGGCTTCATGATCGAATCCATGGTCACCGCCACCGCCCACAACATCGGCAATATCGTGCGCGGCAAGGAACCCGATCGCGTCGGCACGTGGAACGCCGTCTGCCTTGCCGATTTCGGCGATGGGGGCATCGCCTTTGTCGCCCAGCCCCAGATTCCGCCGCGCAACGTGAATTGGTCCTCCAGCGGCAAATGGGTCCACATGGCCAAGATCGGGTTTGAAAAATACTTCCTGCGCAAGCTGCGCAAGGGCGTGTCGGAACCCTTCTATGAAACGCTCGCGCTCAAGACGCTGGGCATCGACAAGCTCAAAGAGACACAGGAAGGCTGACGTCCCCCAGCCCCCTGTCGGGGGTCGCCGCAAAAGCGGCGGCCCCCGCCTTTTCAACCGCCGCGCGGCATGGCAGATTCACGGTCATGAACGCACCCTCCCCCCTTGCCTTTGGCTGCATGCAATTCGGCGGCCGCGCCGATGCCCAAGCCGCCCGCGCCATGTTCGATGCCGCGCGCGCGGCAGGGATAACCCATTTCGATACGGCGCATGTCTATACTGACGGACAGTCCGAACGCCTGATCGGTGAATTCGCGCAAGGCGATGCAGAAGTCACCATCGCCACCAAGGTTGGCTATTCCGGCGGCGCAGGCCGCGCCAACCTGTCCGCGCAATTCGACGAAAGCCTGCGCCGACTGGGCACCGATGCGGTGGACCTGCTCTATCTGCACCGCTTCGACCCCGCCACCTCGCTGGAAGAAACCATCAGCCTGTTTGTGGAATGGCAGCAGTCCGGCCGCATCACCCGCATCGGCCTGTCAAACTTCGCCGCGTGGCAGGTGATGAAAGCACAGGCCGTTGCCGCCCGCTTCGGCAGCCGGATCGATGTGATCCAGCCAATGTACAATCTGGTGAAACGGCAGGTGGAGGTGGAACTTCTGCCCATGTGCGCCGATCAGGCAATCGCCGTGCACGCCTATTCGCCTCTTGGCGGCGGGCTGCTCACCGGGAAATACGCACAGGGCGGCGCAGGTCGTCTGTCTGAAGACAGCCGCTACGCCGCCCGCTATGCACCGGAAGCGATGCATCAGGCGGCTATCGGTCTGGCGGCACTGGCGTCCGAGATGGGCACCCACCCCGCCACGCTGGCGGTGGCCTGGGTCATGTCCTGCCCCATCACGCCGGTGATCCCGCTGATCTCGGCCCGCGACGCGGCGCAGCTTGCGCCCTCGCTCGCGGCGCTGTCCCTGCCCATGACCGTTGACCTGCGCGCGCGCCTGTCGGCGCTTTACCCTGCGCCACCCCCGGCGACAGACCGGTTGGAGGAAGAATGACCGATTTCCTGATCATCGGTGGCGGCATTGCCGGCATCTCTGCCGCAGCGCGCCTGTCGGAACTTGGTTCCGTCACGGTGCTGGAGGCAGAAACCGCCCTCGCCCACCATGCCTCGGGCCGATCCGCCGCGCTGTATGAGCCGCGCTACGGCGCGCGTGCGGTGGTAGAACTGTCGCTGGCCTCTGAGGATCACTTCCGCGCCACGGAGAATGTCCTGTCTCCACGCGGTTTGATGATCGTGGCCCAAACGGATCAGCAAGACGATTTCGATGCCGAGGTCCGCGACATGCAGATGACGCGCTGCTCGGTCGACGAGGCGCGCGCCATCGTTCCCATCCTGAACCCCGACATGGTCGCCATGGCCGCCTATGCCGATCATGCTTGGGACATCGACACCGACCTTTTGCTGCAAGGCTTCGCGCGCGAGGCAAAATCCCGCGGCGCGCAGATCGTGACCGGCGCCCGCGTCACCGCCATCGCACGGGGGGGCGAAGGCTGGGCCGTGACCACTGCCGCGGGCGAATTCACCGGCAAACTGCTGATCAATGCCGCTGGGGCATGGGTCGATCAGGTGGCAGCGATGGCCGGGGTGCGCCCCTTGGGCTTTACCCCCAACCGCCGCTCCATGGCGCGCATCCCCGCGCCGGGCGGACATGACATCAGCGGCTGGCCCATGCTCTTTGGCGCAGGCGAGACATGGTATGCCAAACCCGATGCGGGGGCGCTGATCGTGTCGCCAGCCGAGGAAGACCCGCAAGAACCCCATGACGCCTGGGCCGATGATATGGTGCTGGCCGAAGGTCTAGCGCGCTATGAGGAAATGGTCACCGAACCCGTCACCCGGCTGATTTCCAACTGGGCCGGTCTGCGCACCTTTTCCCCCGACCGGGTGCTGGTCATCGGGCGCGATCCGCGCCAGCCCGATTTCTTCTGGCTCGCCGGTCAGGGCGGCTATGGCTTCCAGACCTGCCCCGCTGCCAGCAAGCTTGCCGCCGATCTGATCGGGGGGGGCGGAACGGGCCTTTCCCCCTGCCTCGTTCACGCGCTCGACCCTGTGCGCTTTGGCTAAACATTCTAACTTTTGAATTTGAATTGACCCAAGTCAAGGCATCCGGCGAAAGCCCGGCCTATCCGCTTGGCCAAAGGAAAGGGCCAAGTGATGACCTACAAATCAAAGATCACCGAAATGCGGGCCGAAATCCGCGTCATGAACAAACTGATCCCTGAAACCGCTGCAGGTTTCGGCACTTTGTCCAAGGCGGTAAAGGAGAGCGGTCCGCTCTCTTTCAAGGAAAAGGAATACATTGCGCTGGCCATCGCCATCAGCCAGCGCTGTGAACCCTGCATCAACTTCCATGTCGAGGCCCTGATGAAATCCGGCGCCACGCGCGAGGAGTTGGGGGATGTGCTTGCCATGTCCATCCAGATGGGCGGCGGCCCAGCGCTGATGTACGCGGCCCATGCGCTGGGCTGCTGGGACGAGCTTGCAGCGCCAGCCGTCGCGGCAGAATAGGCGGCTCGGTGCAGGCTGGCGCTTTACCCGGTGACAGGTCGGGAAGGATCGGTCAGCATCTTGGCCATGATCCAACGCTTTGCCCTCGTTTTCGCCCTGACGCTTGCTGCCTGCGGCGCGCCGACGAATGGCCCCACGCTGTCAACCGGGGCCGGGGCGATTGCCACCCCCGCGCAGTTCCGCGTGGTTCCCCCGAATTTCGGAGATGCCGACCCGGCAAGTTTTGGCCGCCGCGGGCCAGAGGATCACCCGGTCCACGGCATTGATGTGGCGCGTTTCCAGACGGCTATCGATTGGCAGCAGGCCCGTGCCAACGGCGTGAACTTTGCCTTCATCAAGGCCACGGAAGGCGGCGATCTGGTCGATCCCATATTTCGTGACAACTGGCGCGGGGCTGGCCGTGCCGGTGTGCCGCGCGGGGCCTATCACTTCTTCTACCACTGCCGCCCGGCGGCAGAGCAAGCCGCGTTCTTCATCCAGAACGTCCCCCGCACCCCCGGCGCCCTGCCGCCCGTGCTGGATATGGAATGGACGCCGTTCTCCCCCACCTGCACCATCCGCCGCGCGCCCGAGGTGCTGCGATCCGAGGCGAAGATCTTTCTCGACATCGTCGAACGCCATTACGGCCAGCGGCCCATCATCTATTCCACCGTCGATTTCTATCAGGAAAACCAGATGTGGCGCGTAGGCAATTTCCCCTTCTGGCTGCGCGCCGTCGCCGCCCACCCGGATGAGGTCTATGGCGGGCGACACTGGACCTTCTGGCAATATACCAGCACTGGCCTGATCCCCGGCATCGCCGGAGAGGTGGATATCAACGTCTTCGACGGCAGCGCATCCGACTGGGCGGCATGGCTGACCACTCACAGCCACCCCTAAAGGAAAAAGCACCGGACCTGCGCCCGGTGCCTTTGGTCATGCCGTCAACCTTAGCCGTCGATGCGGATACGCGCGTTCTTGGGGTCGAACGGGCTATCCTCCACCACGGTCACATCCCAAAGTTCCCGGTTGATCCGCACCTTCAGCTTCTGCCCCACCGTGGCCAGATCGGGGCGCACATAGCCCATGCCGATCTGCTTGCCGAAAGCCACCGAATAGCCGCCCGAAGTCAAACGCCCGATCTTTTCACCGTCCAGCAGCAGCGCCTCTTTGCCCCACGGGTCGGTGTCATCCGGCCCGTCGATTAGCACCGTCACGCACATCGACCGGATGCCGGTATCCAGCATGGCCTGCTTGCCCTGAAACTCTTTGCTCAGATCAACAAAGCGGTCCAGCCCGGCCTCCAGCGGGGTCGCGTCGCGGCCCAATTCGTTGCCGAAGGCGCGGTAGGATTTTTCCTGCCGCAGCCAGTTCTGGGCGCGGGCGCCGACCAGCTTCATCCCGTGCTTTTCGCCCGCCTTCAGCAGTTGATCGAAGAGGTAACGCTGCATCTCGATCGGGTGGTGCAATTCCCAGCCCAGCTCGCCCGTATAGGCCACGCGGATCGCGTTCACCGGGCACATGCCCAACTCGATCTTGCGCGCCGAAAGCCACGGGAAGCGCTTGTTCGACAGCGCCGTTTCCGGCTCTGCATCGCGGATCAGTTCGGCCAAGATCTTGCGGCTGTTCGGCCCGGCGATGGCAAAGACGCCCCATTGGGTGGTGACATCGTGGATGTCGACCCAACCGCCGCCACCCGCCATGAAATCCTCGGCGCATTTGCGCAGATAATCCGCGTCATAGGCTGTCCATGCCCCGGCAGACACGAGGTAATAGTCATTCTCGCCATTCCGCACGATGGTGTATTCGGTGCGCGTGGTGCCTGTGGGCGTCAGCGCATAGGTCAGGTTGATGCGGCCCACCTTGGGCAGGGCGTTGCAGGTGAACCAGTCAAGGAAAGCCGTCGCACCGGGGCCGCGCACCAGATGCTTGGTGAACGCCGTGGCATCAATCAGGCCCGCCGTGTCGCGGATGGCCATTGCCTCATCCACCGCATATTGCCACCAGCCGCCACGACGGAAAGACCGCGTGTGGTGGTCGAAATCCTCGGGCGCGTCCTTCGGGCCAAAGTAGATCGGGCGTTCCCAGCCGTTCACTTGGCCAAACTGCGCGCCCAGCGCCTTTTGCTTGTCGTAAACCGGGGCGGTCCGCAGCGGGCGGCAGGCTTCCCGCTCTTCGTCCGGGTGGTGCAGGATGAAGACATGCTCATAGCATTCCTCATTCTTGCGGGCGGCATATTCGGTGGTCATCCAATTGCCGTAGCGGCGCGGATCAAGCGAGGCCATGTCGATCTCGGCTT
>PNND01000321.1 GCA_013824045.1 Rhodobacter sp.
TCAGAACCCACGCGACGGGCTGCGGATGGGCGTAACGGCGGGCGGCAATGTGGGCGAGCGGCTGATGGCCGTGGGGGCGCGGAATTATGGTGACATTCGCGCGCGGGCGACCGATTGGCTGGGGCGGGTGGAGATTGCCGCCGAGCGGATCGACGACCGGCCCAGCGCCTTTTCCGGCGGGATGCAGCAGCGGTTGCAGATTGCGCGCAATCTGGTGACGGGGCCACGGCTGGTGTTCATGGATGAACCCACCGGGGGGCTGGACGTGAGCGTGCAGGCACGGCTTCTAGACCTGCTGCGCGGGCTGGTGCGGGAAATGGGGCTTTCGGCCATCATCGTGACGCATGATCTGGCCGTAGTGCGGCTGCTGGCGGATAGGCTGATGGTGATGAAATCGGGGCATGTGGTGGAGCAGGGGCTGACCGATCAGGTGCTGGACGATCCGCAGCATGCCTATACCCAACTCCTTGTCTCTTCCGTTTTGCAGGTGTGACATGATCGAAATATCGGGGCTTTCCAAGACCTTCACCCTGCACAATCAGGGCAGCGCCGTGATCCGGGTGATGGCGGATGCCAATCTGACCGTGGCACCCGGCGAATGCGTGGGGCTGGTGGGCGCATCGGGGGCGGGGAAATCCACACTGATGCGGATGGTCTATGGCAATTACCTTGCCGCCGGCGGCAGCATCCGGATTGACGGGACGGACATCACCCGCGCCACGCCGCGCGAGATCATCGCGCTGCGGCGGGAGACGCTGGGCTATGTGAGCCAGTTCCTGCGGGTGGTGCCGCGCGTGCCGACGCTGGATGTGGTGGCAGAGCCCCTGCTGACGCTGGGCCATCCGGTGGCCGAGGCGCGGGCGCGGGCGGCGGCGTTGTTGCAGCAGCTGAACATCCCGGAACGGCTTTGGTCGCTGTCGCCCACCACGTTTTCGGGGGGCGAGCAGCAACGGGTGAACATCGCGCGGGGGTTCATCCATCCCTATCCGGCGCTGTTGCTGGACGAGCCGACGGCAAGCCTGGATGCGGCGAACCGGGAGGTTGTGTTGTCGCTGATCGAGGCGGCAAAGGCGCGGGGGGCGGCGATTCTGGGCATCTTCCATGACGAGGGCGCGCGGGCGCGGGTCTGTGATCGGTTCGTGGATGTGGCGGCCTTTACGCCGAAGGCGGCGGCATGACGGGACGGTTGTTTGCCATCGTCGGGCCATCGGGCGCGGGCAAGGACACTCTGATTGAGGCCGCACGCAAGGCGCGGCCAGACCTGCGCATCGTGCGGCGGGTGATCACGCGGCCCGAAGCGCTGGGAGGCGAGGATTACGAGGGCGTGACCGAGGCAGAGTTTGCTGCGCGAAAAGCGCGCGGAGAGTTTGCGCTGGACTGGCGGGCGCATGGGCTGCGCTATGGCCTGCCCACGCTGCAGATTGCCGAGCGGCTGACAGGGTTGGACGTGATGTTCAACGGTTCGCGCGCGGCGCTGGAGGCGGCGGCCACGATCTTTCCCGACCTGACCGTGATCCGGGTGACGGCGCCTTCGGCGGTGCTGATGGAGCGGCTGCTGGCGCGCGGGCGCGAGACGCGGGAAGAAATCACCGCACGGGTGCAGCGGGCGAGCTATGAGGTTCCCGCCGGATTAGACGTGATCGACATCTGCAATGATGGACCGCTGGAGCAGGGCGTGGCGCGGTTTCTGGACGTGCTTCAGCCGGTGAGCGGGTAGCGATGCAGAAGATGAAAGCAACTGGCCCCGTCTTCCCCGAACAGGCAGAGATCGGCGATGTCGAAGGGGCGGGGCAGCACGTCTGCGAACCAAGGGCCAAGGACGGCCGCCGTGGCCTGTGCCAAATCGGGGGGCAAGTCGTCGGTCAGGGTGAGGTGGAAGCGGAATTCCTCCATCACGTAAGGGTAGCCCCAGCGCGACAGAAGTTCACGCTGGCGGGCAGTCAGGCGGTCGGGGCGGCGGCGGGCGATCTCGGCCTCGGTCAGGGGCGCGCGGAGGGGATCGAGGCGGCTGACAACTTCGGCCCCCAGCGCGAGGAGCTCGGTCTCATCGCCCTCGGGCAGGAGGGCGAGGAAGCCCTTCACCTGTTCGAGCCGCAGACCCTCCATTCGTACCGGGGCAAGTTGCGCGGTCAGGGCGGCGAGATCGTCGCGCAGGTCTTGCTCCGTCACGCCGTCCGCAAGGCGGAAGGGCGCCTTGATCGTGCCGTGAAATCCATAGCGTCTGGGCGCAGCGGTCAGATCGGCGGGGGCCGAGGGCAGGCCGGGCAGGTGCGGCGCGGCGTCGGACAGCCACAGATCCGCGCGGGTGGCAAAATCGCCCGGGCGGGGGGCGTAGTAGATGGCGTAGCGCTTGTATTCGGTCATGGGGTGACGCCTAGCCCTGTTTTGTCACATGGATGTGACGCAATTCCGCAATTCAGCCCCGATCCTATCGCAACTGGGCGGCGCGTGCTGCCAGCATATACCGGACGATGACATGACAGAGACGATCCTTGCCAATGCGACCCTTGTTCTGGGGGGCGAGACGCGGACCGGGGCCTTGGTGCTGCGCGATGGGGTGATTGCCGGGATCGGCGAGGGGGTGGGCGTGCCTGCCGGGGCCGAAGATATGGGCGGCGATCTGCTGATGCCCGGCCTGATCGAATTGCACACCGACAATCTGGAGCGGCATATCGAACCGCGCCCCAAGGTGGCCTGGCCCCATGCGGCGGCGATCATCGCGCATGATGCGGAATTGGCAAGCGTGGGGATCACCACGGTGTTCGATGCGCTGCGGGTGGGATCGGTGGTTTCCAAATCCAAGTCGAATTATGGCGAATATGCCCGCGCATTGGCCGATGAGATCCTCGCGCTGCGCGAGGCCGGGGCGCTGCGGATCAGCCATCTGTTGCATTTGCGGGCGGAGGTCTGTTCGGAAACGCTGATCGCAGAATTGGGCAAGTTCGGGCCGGAAGATGGGGTGGGGATCGTCAGCCTGATGGACCACACGCCAGGGCAGCGGCAGTTTCGCGACCTGACACAGTTGAAGAATTATGTCTGCGGCAAGCACGGGTTTTCTGAGGCCGAGTTCGTGGAGCATGTTGAGGGCCAGAAGGCCCTGTCGGCCCTGATGGGCGCGGCGCATGAGACGGCGGCGGTAGAGGCTGCGCGGCGCTATGGCGCGGTGCTGGCCAGCCATGATGACACGACCGAAGGGCATGTGGCGCAATCGGCGCGGCACGGCGCGCATTTCGCCGAATTTCCCACCACGGCCGAGGCGGCGCGGGCATGCCGGGCGCAGGGGATTGCAGTGATGATGGGGGCGCCGAATCTGATCCGGGGCGGATCGCATTCTGGCAATGTTGCAGCCCATGCACTGGCCGAGGAAGGGCTCTTGGACATCCTGTCATCCGACTATGTGCCGTCATCGCTGCTGTCGGCGGCGTTGATGCTGGGCGATCTGTGGGGCGACATGGCGCGGGCGGTGGCGACGGTGACGCGCGCGCCGGCGCGGGCGGCGGGGCTGGGCGACCGGGGCGAGATTGCCATCGGCAAGCGGGCGGATGTGATCCGCGTGCACCGCTTTGGCGATGCCGGTATGCTGCGTGGGACATGGGTCGCCGGGCAGCGGGTGGGGTGATCGGGGGGCGGGGCGGACCCCGCCCTACCACTTCACATGGGACGGCCAGACGAAGACCTCATCCCCCTGCCCGCCCAGCGCCATGGTCCGGCGGCGCAGTTCGCTGGCGATTTCGGACCGCGGGGTTCCGGCAAGGTTGTGGGCGGTGATCGGGCTGCCCACGGTCATGTCCAGCGGGCGGCCCATCAGGCGGCGGGTTTCGTGGAAGATGAGCGCGATGCGCAGCGGATAGGACAGGTGGCTGGCGATCTGGAACAGGCGCGAGTTCTGGCCGCCGAAATGCACGGGCAGCGTGGTGACGCCGGGGATGGTGGCGAGGCGACCGAGGAAGCTGTGCCATTCCGCATCATGGGCGCGGCCCCGGACAGGGGCGTTGGCGGTGGCGATACCGCCGCCGGGGAAGAGGGCGACGACCTTGCCTGCGGTCAGAAGCTCTACCGCCAGTTTTCGGCTTTGGCCCGATGTCTTGCGCCCTTCAGGAGTGCCGCTGAAATCGATGGGCAAGAGGTGGGGCGTGATTTCAGGGGGTTGGCAAAGCACGCTGTTGGTGAGGATTTGCACATTGCCGCGCAAGCGCATGCCCAACTGGCCCAATGCCAGACCATCGATGATGCCATAGGGGTGATTGGCCACGAGGAGGAGGCCACCGGTTTGCGGGATGCTGGCGAGCGGCGCATGCCATGTGATGCGGGGGGCAATTTGCAGAAGGCGGAGGGCAGCATCGAACACGGACTCGTCGCGGCGCGGCCCGGACTGCCAATCCTTGTAGAGGCCACGCAGCATGGGCTGGCCGCTGGCTCTTTCCACCGCGCGGATCAGGGCGCGGCGAAAGCGGGATTGGCCCGGATGGGAATAGGTGAAATCCGGGTCGGTTCCTTCGGCGGCGAAAGTGTCGGTCATGGCATTTCCCCCTTTGTTCAGGCCATCTGGGCCATGTGCAGCGCCCCATCCGGCAGGGCGGAATAGCCTCCGCGTCCGGCCACCCAGGTTCGGATGGGGGCCGGGATGCCCTGATCGGGCCAGTCGAGCAGCAGCAGGTCGGCGCGCTGACCCGGCGCGATGCGGCCCCGGTCAGACAGGCCCATCGCTGCCGCCGGGTTGGTGGAGACGAGCTTCCACAGCGCGGGCAGGCTGGCCACGCCATCGGCCAAAAGGCGCGTCACAGCGCCAAGCATGGCCGGGTAGAAGTAATCGGAGGCCAGAACATCGCACAGGCCGCGCGCGATCATGTCTGCCGCGCCGGGCGAGCCGAGGTGAGAGCCGCCGCGCATGGCGTTGGGGGCACCGAGAACGATCCAGTCGCCTTTCTCGCGCGCGGAAAGGAACACCCGTTCATGCATCGGGAATTCAGCGATGCGCGCGCCATGGGCGCGGTAGAAATCGCGGGTTTCAGTCTGGCTGTCATCATGGCTGAGCATCGGCGCGCCACGTTCGGCGGCCATGGCGGCGACGACGGCGATGTCATCGGCCACGCGCGGGCGGCGGTTCCAGACCGACAGCATCAACGCGACATAGGCATCAAGATCCATATGCGAACGCTTGGCGCGGCCATCCATCTTGGCACGGAAGGCAGGGGCCTGCACATCCGTGACCGGGTAGTCAGGGACGAGGTCGAAGGGGCGGTCATGCAGCGCGATGGACGGGTGTAGAAGCGCAGATGAGGTGTGATCGTTGAAGGCGAC
>PNND01000269.1 GCA_013824045.1 Rhodobacter sp.
AGGCCCCGGACGAGTTGTTTTTGGCTGAACCAGCCAAGGATCAGGATCGGCGCGATGGCCATGGTGCTGGCGGCGCTGAGTTTTGCGTAGAACAGGCCTTGGGGGGCCGAAAAGCTCGCGATGAAGGCTGACAGGGGGGCGGCTTTGGTCGTGGTCAGGACGATGGTCCAGAACGCCTCATTCCACGCAAGGATCACGTTCAGAAGAAGCGTGGAGGCGATGCCGGGCAGCGCGATAGGCGTCAGGACGTAGAGGATTTCCTTCGCCAGCCCGGCCCCGTCCATCCGGGCCGCCTCAAGGATTTCGCCGGGGATTTCCTTGAAATAGGTATACAGCATCCAGACGATGATCGGCAGGTTCATCAGCATCAGCGCAAGGACAAGGCCGATGCGCGTGTCGATCAGCCCCAGCTTCAGGAACAGCAGGTAGAGCGGGATCATCACCGCCACGGCGGGCATCATCTTGGTCGACAGCATCCACATCAGCAGGTCCTTGGTCCGCCGACCGGGAACAAAGGCCATGGCCCAGGCGGCGGGAATGGCGATGGCCAAGCCCAGCAGCGTGGAGCCGAGCGATATCACGACCGAATTCCAGAAAAAGCGCGGGTAATCCGACCGCGACCAGACCTCGGCGTAATTCTCCAGCGTCCAATCCGCGCCCAGCAATTCCGGCGGCGAGGCCACGGCAGAGGCTTCGGTCTTGAAGCTGGTCAGGACCATCCAGAGCACGGGGAAGAAGATGATCAGCGCGACCGACCATGCGGCGATGGTGGTGAGCATCTTGCGGCGGGGAGAGACGGCGCGGGCCATGGGGATACCTTATGCGTCGAGATGGCGGCCAATGCCGCGCATCAGGAAATAGGCCACGATATTGGCAAGGATCACGGCGATGATCCCCCCGGCGGCGGCGCGGCCTATGTCCTTGGCGGCGATGGCTTGTTTGAAGATCATGTAAGGCAGCGTGGTGGAGGCCGAGCCGGGCCCGCCTTGGGTGGTGGTGAAAATCTCGCCGAAGATGCCCAAGAGGAAGATGGTCTGGATCAGGATCACCACGGTGATGGCCCGCGTCATATGCGGCAGGATGATGTAGCGCAGGCGGCTGAACGCCGAGGCGCCATCCATCTCGGCCGCCTCAAGCTGTTCGGAAGACAGCGATTGCAGCGAGGTCAGCAGGATCAGCGTGGCGAAGGGCAGCCATTCCCAACTGACAATCCCGATGACGGAAAGGAGGGGATATTCCTCAAGGAACAGAATGGGTTGGGCTCCAAACCCCCGAGCGACGGCGGCCAAGAGGCCGTTCTGCGGATGCATGAACAGGTTTTCCCAGATCGACGCCGCCACCGGCGGCATCACGAAGAAGGGCGCGATCACAAGGATGCGCAGCATCCCCTGCCCTTTCACGGGCTGGTCGATCAGCAGCGCGATCAGAATGCCAAGCACCACGGTGATGATCAGCACGCCGCCGACCAAAGCCAGCGTGTTCCACAGCGCCATCCAGAAATCGGGGGAATTGAAGAACCACAGATAGTTGGTGAACCCCACCCAGCCCGTCCGGTCGGGCGACAGCAGGCGATAGAGGCGGAAGGAATAATACAGCGTCATGGCCAGCGGAACGGCCATCCAGATGAACAAAAGCACCACCGAAGGGGCCACCATCACACGTGCGGCAAGACGGCTGGACTGTGTGGACATGGGGGGTGCCTTCGGATCGGGGCCGGGATACGGCGCGGCAGTTGGGAAGGGATCGACCGAAAGGCCGCCCGCGCAGAGAAGCTGCGCAGGCGGGCCGATTGCAGGGCCGGTGGGAGACCGGCCCCGCAGGGTATGTTTACTGGATGTAGCCTGCGGCTTTCATCTCATCCGCGACGGCGGTCTGGGCTTCAGCCAGAGCTTCGTCAGCGGTCTTCTGCCCGGCCAGAGCCGCCGAGAAGATTTCACCCACAGTCGTGCCGAGACCCTGGAATTCCGGGATCGCGACGAACTGCACGCCGACGTAAGGCACCGGCTTCACGGTCGGGGCATTCGGGTCAGCCGAGTTGATGCTGTCCAGCGTCATCTTGGCAAACGGCACCTTCTGGTATTCCGGGTTCTCGTAGAGCGAGGTCCGGGTTCCCGGAGGCACGTTGGCCCAGCCTTCCTTGGAGGCCACGAGTTCCAGATATTCCTTGCTGGTGGCCCAGTTCACAAAGGTCTTGGCGGCGTCCTGCGCATCCGACGATGTCGGAATCGCCAGCGACCAAGCCCAGAGCCAGTTGCCGCGCTTGCCCAGACCATTGTCGGGGGCCAGCGCGAAACCGACCTTGTCGGCAACAGTGCTGTCCTTACCGGTCACGAAAGAGGCGGCGACGGTGGCGTCGATCCACATGCCGCACTTGCCCTGATTGAACAGCGTCAGGTTTTCGTTGAAGCCGTTGTTCGAAGCACCGGCGGGGCCGTAGTTGTTCATCAGGTTCAGGTAGAAGTCGAGCGTAGCCTTCCACTCCGGCTGATCAAACTGGGGGTTCCAGTTTTCATCGAACCAGCGCGCGCCGAAGGAGTTGGACATGGCGGTCAGGAAGGCCATGTTTTCGCCCCAGCCAGCCTTGCCGCGCAGGCAGACGCCGTTGATTTCGGCATCACGGTTGGTCATCGCGGCGGCGGCTTTTTCGATATCGGCCCAGGTCGGCGCGTCGGGCATCGTCATCCCGGCGGCTTCCATCAGGTCCTTGCGATACATGACCATCGAGGACTCGCCGTAGAAGGGTGCCGCATAGAGGTTGCCATCGACCGTCAGGCCGCCGCGGATCGCGGGCAGCAGGTCATCCACGTCATATTCGGCGGGCAGGTCATTCAGAGACACGAGCCAGCCCTGCTTACCCCAGATCGGAACCTCATAGGTGCCGATGGTCAGCACGTCATACTGCCCGCCGCCAGTGGCGATGTCGGTGGTGACGTTCTGGCGCAGGACGTTCTCTTCCAGCGTCACCCATTCGACCTTGATGTCGGGATGCTTGGCATAGAAGTCGTCCATCAGACCCTGCATGCGGATCATGTCACCGTTGTTCACGGTGGCCACGGTGATGGTGGTTTCGGCCATCGCAGCCCCGGTCAGGGCAAGCGCAGCCGTCGCGCCGAGAAGCGCGCGCAGCGAGATGTTCATTGGTATCCTCCCATAGAAGCGACTGAGCATTTTATCGCTTACTGAGCAATTACCCATATCTTGACCGGATCCGTCAAGCCCGATGATGCGCAGTTGTTCGCCGCATGAGCAAAAACTCTGCTCAAATATCCATCATTCAGGAAACAAAGGGGAAGTGCCCCGTGGTGATCTGCGCCATCCTTCTTGCGGCCAGCAAAGCCCAACCCGGATGCTGCGCCGCGGCGTCAATCAAGGGCAAGAATCGCGCGGGCCGTTGATTCGTCGGTGACGATTCCATTCAGGATTCGGGCCTTCAGCGCCGCATGGATCGCAGGCAATTTGGACGCCCCAGCCGCCACACCAATGGCGGGGCGGATAAGGCCCGGCTCGACGCGAACGCCGCCGTGGCGGGTGCTTTCGGGCTTTTCCAGAAAGCGGCCTTCGGCATCGAAAACCCAGCCTGCCACCTCGCCCACCGCGCCGCGCTTTTGCAGCGCGGCCAGTTCGGCGCGGGTGATGAAGCCATCGGCCAGCAAGGGCGCGTCATCGCCCATCTGGCCTACGCCAACGAAGATGACATCCGCGCGCTCGGCCAATTCGCGCACCCGGCGCACGGGGCCCAGTGCGGTGAAGGCGGCGAATTCCTCGACCGTGGCGGAAATCACCGGCATGGCCATGGGGTAATGCGGGGCGCGGACCTTGTCGGCGATGCGCATGATGACATCGAAGAACGAAGCGGAGCCGTCGGGGGCGATGTTGCCGATCATCGACACGAGGCGGTGCTGGGGGGCATCCATTGTGGTCATCGCATCCACCATGCCGCGCAGGGCGCGGCCTGTGCCAAGCGCGATCACCAGCGGATCGGGCATGGCGAGGAAGCGTTCCAGCTCTTGCGCGGCGGCAGGGGCGATGGCGCGGACGAGGTCTGCCCCGGCGCCGAGACCCGGCGCGACACGGCAGCGGGTGAGGTGGAAACGGTCGGTAAGTGCTTGTTCCAGTTCAAGACATGCCGCGATGGGGTGTTCGATGCGGACGTGAACCAACCCTTCAGCCATGGCGCGGCTGACGAGGCGTTGGGCGCGCTGGCGGCTGACGCCAAGCTCGCGGGCAATCTGGTCCTGCGTCATGCCTGCCACGTAATAAAGCCACCCGGCGCGGGCGGCATCGTCGCTCTGGCTGGGTTCGGACTCGGGCGGCAAGGACATGTCAGGTTACGCTTTCAGGCAGGAACAGGGCGGGATGGGCGGCGCGCAGGGCGGTGAAGTCATCATAGGTCGCCTCTGGAATGGCATCGTCAGGCGGGGTCAGGTCAAGCCCTTTCAGATGGCTGCCCCCGGCAAAGCGCCAGACGCGCATCCCCGCCGCAAGGCCCGCGCGCACACCGTTCAGGCTGTCTTCGATCACCACACAGGCG
The DNA here is from genome assembly GCA_013824045.1 of Rhodobacter sp. Classification (GTDB taxonomy): domain Bacteria; phylum Pseudomonadota; class Alphaproteobacteria; order Rhodobacterales; family Rhodobacteraceae; genus Paragemmobacter. The sequence goes on from PNND01000269.1 coordinate 4,532, forward strand.
GCAGGATCGACGCCCATCCTTGCGGCGGCATGCAGGAAGAGATCGGGGGCGGGCTTGCCGCGCGCCACTTCGGAGGCGGTGAAGCAACGGTCTGAAAACATGGGAGAAAGCCCGGTGATCTGAAGCGAGCGGCGCATCCGTTCCGGGCTGGAGGAGGTGGCAAGGCAATAGGGTAGACGCAGGGCGGCCAGCAGTTCGACGATCCCCGGCATCAGTTGCAGGTCGCGTTCAAAAGCGGCCAGAAGGCGGGCGCGGTAATCGGCCTCGAACCGTTCGGGCAGTTGCACGCCCCAGCGATCCCGCACCTCTTGCAGCACGACCGGATAGGAGCGACCAAGGAAATGGCGGCTGACAAAGGCCATGTCCATGTCGACGCCATAGCCGCTGAGCTCATGGATGAGCTGGCGGGCGCTGATGACCTCGGAATCGATCAGGACGCCGTCACAGTCGAAGATGATGAGTTCAGGGGTGGTCATGACGGGCGAGAGTGCGGTGGCGGGAGGGGGGCTGTCAACTGGTGCAAGGGTTTGGCAGGATCGGGGCGTAAGTTGTTGCGGGCGCTAGGTTAATCCGGCGACGGAGGGGCTTTTGGGTGTGCAGCAGCGCAGTGCAGCAGCCCAGTGCAGACGGCTGTGCATACGCACGGTGGTGTATGGCTACGTTAACCATGCGTGCGCAGAGTGAGTCGGGGCAGGCTTAAGGCCAAGGGTACGTGGCGATAGGTCCAGATGGGCCATCGGGGGCGGAATTTGACGCAAATTCCGG
>PNND01000019.1 GCA_013824045.1 Rhodobacter sp.
GACTTCATGCGGATGATCATGCCCAGCCATGCCAAGATGGTGAAGCGCTATGACGAACAGATGCCGCTGTTCGCGCGGTTTCAGGTGGAAAGCTATCTGAGCGGGATGTTCAACCCGACGGTGCAGCTGAAATCCGGCGGCTATATCGTGATCGGGATCACCGAGGCGCTGGTGTCGATCGATGTGAACTCGGGCCGGTCGACGCGCGAAGGATCGATCGAGGAGACCGCGCTGAAGACCAACCTTGAGGCGGCGGAAGAGATTTCGCGCCAGTTGCGTCTGCGCGATCTGGCCGGGCTGATCGTCATCGACTTTATCGACATGGAAGAGCGCAAGAACAACGCCGCCGTCGAGAAGCGCTTGAAAGAAAAGCTGAAAACGGATCGGGCGCGGATTCAGGTCGGCCGGATTTCCGGGTTCGGCCTGCTGGAGATGAGCCGCCAGCGGTTGCGCCCGGGGATGCTGGAATCCACCACCCAGCCTTGCCCACATTGCCATGGCACAGGGCTGATCCGGTCGGATGACAGCTTGGGTCTGCAGATCATCCGGGCGCTGGAGGAAGAGGGGACGCGGAAGCGGTCGAAGGAGGTTCTGCTGAAAGGGCCTGTGGGGATCGTGAACTTCCTGATCAACCAGAAACGCGAGCATATCGCGCTGATCGAGGCGCGCTATGGCATGAGCGTGCGGATCGAGGCCGATCCGATGCTGGTGAGCCCCGATTTCGTGATCGAGAAGTTCAAGACGGCGACGCGGGTGGTGCCAGAGATTTCGTCGGTGATTTCGGGCCATGCTGGATTGATGGGCGCGCCTGTCGACGAGGAAGAAGACGAAGACCTGCCGCTGGACGAAGAGCTGGACGAGGCTGAGGCCGCAGCAGAAGAGGCTGTGGTCGAGGGCAAGGCGGAGGGGCGCGGCGAGCCGCGCGGCGACGGTGCGCCCAAGAAGAAGCGGCGTCGGCGTCGGCGCAAGAAGGGCGGGGCCGGTACGGGGGCCAATGCCGCGAACGGTGAGTTCGAGGCCGGCGAAGCCGATGAGGATGGCGACGACGAGGATGACGAGGACGACGCAGCGGACGCGGCTGTGAGCGATACCCCGGCTGCCGAGGCTGCGCCTGTGGCCGCAGTTGCGGCTGAGGCAGAGGCCACCGTGGCCGACAGTGTCGATGCGGCGGCAAAGCCGAAGGCGAAGGTCACACGGTCGCGCGTGGGAAGCTCGCCATCGCGGGCGAAGAAGACGGCTGCGGTGAAGGAGGAGGCCCCGGTGACGGAGGCCGCTCCGGTTGCGGAGGCTGTGTCCGAGGCGCCGGTCGAGGCGGAGAAGCCCAAGGCCAAGAAGCCCGCCGCGCCGCGGACGCGCAGCGCCTCTGCCGCCACAAAGGCCGCCCCGGCTGCCAAGGCAGCCACGGGGGCGAAAGCCAAGGCGGCCCCGGCTGCCGAGGTCTTCCCGGCCGATCCGGGCATCGCGCCAGTGCAGCAGGAAGCACTGCGTCCTGATCCGGGTGAGGCTGAGATGGCTGCGATTGCGCCGCCTGCCGCGCCCGAGGCACCTGAGACCAAGGCCGACCCGGACAAGCCCCGCAAAAAGGGCTGGTGGTCGTTGGGCCGCTGAGGGGTTTCAACAGATTGCGCGGGCCGGGGTTATTCCCGGCCCGTTTGCTTTTGGGACAGCCCGGTCAGCCGCGCCGGATGCGATAGGCGGTGACGCCGTCCGGCAGCGGGGTGGCGTCAAGGAAGCCGTGCCCGGATTGGGTGCAGAAATGCGGCAGATCGATTGCGGCCATGCGGTCAGTCGCGCGCAGGCGCAGGATCTGACCGGGTTGCATCGCCATCAGCCGTTTGCGCGCGCGCAGCACGGGCAGGGGGCAGAGCAGGCCCTCGCAATCAATCTCGATATCCCAAGGCGATGTCATGGCGGGGACATAGCGCAAACGTTGCATCCGGGCCACGGCAATGTGACATGCGGGTGTGGTGACGGGGCGCGGGGAAGCGGGTATCAGGGGAACCATGTTCGGGTTTGACATCATAGACGCGGGATTGCTGCCTGCCATGCTGGTGGCGCTGACGGCGGGGATTTTGTCCTTCCTCAGCCCTTGCGTCTTGCCCATCGTGCCGCCCTATCTGGCCTATATGGGCGGCATCAGCATGAGCGAGATGACCGGTGGAGCGGCGGCGGCGCGGCGGCGGGTGATGCTGCCTGCGCTGTTCTTTGTGCTGGGCCTGTCGACGGTGTTTCTTTTGTTGGGGTTTACGGCCAGCGCCTTTGGGGCGTTTTTCCTAACGAACCAACAGATATTCGCGCAGATTGCCGGGGTGGTTGTGCTGGTGTTCGGGCTGCATTTTCTGGGCGTGTTCCGGATCGGTCTGCTGGACCGCGAGGCGCGGCTGGATGCGGGCGACCGCGGCGGATCGGCCTTTGGGGCTTATGTGCTGGGTCTGGCCTTTGCCTTTGGCTGGACGCCCTGCATCGGGCCGCAACTGGGTACGATCCTGTCGCTGGCCGCGCAGGAGGGTTCGGTGCAGCGGGGCACGATGCTGCTGGGGGTTTATGCGGTGGGACTGGGCTTGCCCTTCCTGCTGGCCGCGCTGTTCATTGAACGGGCGATGGGGCTGATGCAGCGGGTGAAGCCCTATATGAAATGGATCGAGCGGGCCATGGGCGCGCTGTTGGTGATCGTGGGGCTGGCGCTTTTGACAGGGGCTTTCACCGATTTCAGCTGGTGGCTTTTGGAAACCTTTGACCGGTTCGGCATTCCCCTCTTGGGCTGAGGCAACCGACGCGGCATAGTGCCGGAGTAACGGGTGCGGAGTGTGCAATGGCGGGGCTGACGGCAAGGGATACGGGGCAGGTGCGCCAGAGGCGCGTGTTCTACATTCCCGGTTTTGATCCGCTGCAAACCCGGCGTTATCGGCAGTTCTACCGGACCGAGGGGCCTGCGCAGGCGGCGATTTCCGGCTATGCGCTGGAGATGGGGCGCAAGCGTGGCGATGCCGCGCATGGCTGGTCGGTGAACGCACAGATCGACGGGGAGAGCGTATCGGCGGAGGTCGAGGTGCTGGCCTGGGCAGATATCATCGGCGGGTCGATGCGGCGGACGATCCCTGCGACATATGGCCAGATGCTGCGGACGACGTGGATCTATGTGGCATCGGGCGCGCTGTTTCGGCTGGGCCGGTTGCGCAAGGGGCCGACGCTGGCCGCGCTGTATCCGGTGGTGATGCTGACCTTGCAGGCGGTGCTGGCGGGGCTGTCGGGATGGGGGATCGGGCTGGGGGTGGTGATGGTGCTGCCGGGCTGGGCGGGTGTCATTGCCGGATGGGGGGCAGGGCTGGCGCTGGCTTGGGCCATGCTGCGGCTGTTCCAACGGGCGGATCGCCGTTTTCTCGCCTATTACCTGATGCATGACTATGCGTTTTCCGCAGGCCTTTGGGGGGCCTATCCGCCGTCGCTGGAGGTGCGGATGGCGGAATTTGCCGCCCGTGTCCGCGCCGCGATGGAGGAAGAGGGGGATGAGGTGCTGGTGGTGGGCCATTCCTCGGGCGCGATTCTGGCTGTGTCGATTCTGGCCGAACTGATCCGGTCGGGATTGCCTGCGAGGGGACCGGTGCTGTCACTGCTGACGCTGGGGCAGGTGGTGCCGATGGTGTCTTTCCTGCCAGAGGCGAAGCGGCTGCGGGCCGATCTGGCCTTTCTGTCGACGCGGGAAGAGGTGACTTGGGTCGATGTGACCGCGCCGGGGGATGGCTGTGCCTTTGCGCTCTGTGACCCGGTGGCGGTGACGGGGGTGGCGCCCGAGGGGAAGCGCTGGCCTTTGGTGATTTCTTGCGCGTTCACGCAGACCTTCAGCCCGGAACGCTGGCGGCGGATGCGGTTTCGCTGGTTCCGGCTGCATTTCCAGTACATGTGCGCCTTTGATCGACCCGGCGATTACGACTATTTCCGCATCACGGCGGGGCCTTTGACCCTGCGCGCGCGCTATGCGGGGCGGGCGCCTTCGAAAAGCCGGATCGAGCGGGCGCTGTCGGGCCATCGGAGCATGGCATGAGGGCCCCGAAGCCGGAACCGAGGCCCGACCGCGTGTCGCTTTGGCGCTATTTGCGGCTGTTCCGGGCGGATATCCTGTCGGCGCAACCGGCGCGGCTTTATCGCGCCTGGATGGCCGAGTTCCGCACGCCGTTCTTTCGCAGCTACATGTGCAATGACCCCGCGCTGGTGCGGCGGGTGTTGCAGGAGCGGCCGGATGATTTCCCGAAATCCGACCGTATTCGCGAGGGGTTGGCGCCGCTGTTGGGACAGTCAGTTTTTGTCACCAATGGCGAGATGTGGAAGCGGCAGCGGCGGATCATCGACCCCGCCTTTGAAGGCGGGCGGCTGAAGGACACCTTCCCTGCGATGTGGGCGGCAGGCGAGGCGGCAGTGGCGCGGACGGGCGCAGGCGTGGTGGAGGTGGAGGAGTTTGCCAGCCACGCGGCGGCGGATGTGATCTTTCGCACGCTGTTTTCGCTGCCGATTGAGGACCGGGATGCGACGGCGGTGTTTCATGCCTTTCGCGCCTATCAGCGCACCCAGCCGATCCTGAACCTTGCGGCCTTTCTGCCCTTGCCGCGTTGGATGCCGCGCCTGCACAAGCGGCGGACCATCCGGGCGGCGGCAGAGATCCGGCGGCTGATCACGCGCATGACAGAGCGGCGGGCGGGGGAGATTGCGGCGGGCACGGCACCCGACGATCTGGCGACCAAGATCATGGTCACCGTGGACCCGGTGACGGGCGAGCGTTTTGGCACCGAGGAAATGGTCGATCAGGTGGCGATCTTCTTCCTTGCCGGGCATGAGACGAGCGCCAGTGCGTTGGGTTGGGCGCTGTGGCTGTTGGCGGCTAACCCGGAGGTGCAGGATCGGGTGGCGGCCGAGGTGGCGGGGATGGAGCCGGATTTTGGCGCGGTGGCGCGGCTGCGCTTCACGCGGGATGTGTTCCGAGAGGTGCTGCGGCTGTTCCCGCCGGTGCCGATGATGGTGCGTGAGACGACCTGCCCGGAAGAGTTTCGGGGGCGGGCGGTGGCGCCGGGGGCGCAGGTGGTACTGTCGCCCTGGCATTTGGGGCGGCATGAGCGGATCTGGGAGGCGGCCGACGATTTCGACCCGGATCGCTGGGCGCGGGAGGAGACGAAGGCGGCAGCGCGCGATGGCTGGCTGCCGTTCTCCAGCGGGCCGCGGGTCTGCACCGGCGCGGGGTTTGCGATGGTGGAGGGGGTGCTGCTGCTGGCGCAGTTGGTGCGGGCCTTCCGGTTTGAGG
>PNND01000034.1 GCA_013824045.1 Rhodobacter sp.
ACATGCGGGGGCCGGTGCCGATGCGGGTGATGTCACTGTTCATGGAGATATCCCTTCCTGTTTGCTGGCCGCTTGCTAGCAAGCCCCGCGCGGGAAGAAAAGGGATGGAGCGGGTGAAGGGAATCGAACCCTCGTATTCAGCTTGGGAAGCTGCTGCTCTGCCATTGAGCTACACCCGCGACAGAGGTTCAGGTAAGCCAGCCGCGCGTCATCGTCAAGCGGGTTTGGCGCAGGTGCCGGGCGTCAGGGAATGGCAAGTTCTGTCCGTTCGCCCGCCACTACGGTGACCTTCGCCTCGCTCATCACGGCGGGGTCGCCGCGATAGGCCTCGATCACATAGTCGCCTGCTGCGGCGGTCAGGTTGATCGCTTCCCCATATTCGGTGTGCAGCCTTTCGCGTTCGCCCGAAATGTTTGCCTTGCCCGACATCACAAGGATGGACGATGCCCCCGGTGCCTTCACGGCCATCACGCCCGCGTTCAGCACCACCGACACATCCACCCTTTCACCGCCCTTCACGGTAAAGGGCGCCTCGGCCTGTGCTAGATCAAGGCCCACTTCCACCACATAGTCCCCGGGCGGCAGGGTGAACTGGTTGCCCGCACCATAAGCCGTAGCGATGCGGTCGCGCGAGCCGTCGAGATTCTTCTTTGCCGGATAGACCGCCACGGAATGGGCGTTTGTTTCCAGCATCATGCCGTCAACATAGAACCCTTCCACGGCGGCAAGCCCTGCCTCGGCGATGATGTCCACCTCGGTGGTCTGGGCGGCGGTGATTGTCACGGTCTGGGTGGCAAAGGCATTGCCCACCTCGACCCGCAGGTTCAGATCGCCCGCTGGCACCACAATATCGGTCGTTCCGTAATAGGTGCCTTGCCGTTCCCCTGCCGCGTTCAGCAATTGGACGGCGGCGCTGTCCTCATCCGGGCCGCCCGCACTGCCCTTGGGGTGGATGATCACCCGACCGGCGTTCAAAATGACCTCGGGCGCAGCGATGGCATCGGCTGTGATGGTCACATCCTGCAACACCGTGACTTCGTCCAGCTTGGTTTCCAGCCTGTAGGTTCCGGGATCGATGGTCACCGACACCTCGCCATATTCGGTGGCCACGCGCTCGCCCAAAGACCCGTCGCTGGCGATCTGATACAGCGCAAAGGCTGTGCCTTCCTCGACCGGCACAGGCACGCCCGGCGCGAAAAAGGCAAGCGGGGCAAAGTTGTATTCTGGTGCTGCGGGGGGTGGGGTGGGTTCCGGCTCTGGCGCCGGATCTGGCTCCGCCACCGCCACCGCGACCGTGGTCTTCAGCGCATCAGACAGGGACGAGGCATCTTTCGCTTCGATGTACTTCCCGCCCGTATTCTCGGCCAGACAGGCCACGGTCTTTCCTTCCTCGGCGGTCAGGCCAAAGCCCACCACATGGGTGGTGAAATCCACGCCCGATGCCTCCAGCTCATTTCCCAAAGCGCAAGGGTCGGCATCGCAGGTTTCGATCCCGTCGGTGATCAGGATGACGGTGGCCTTCTCTTCGGTGTGGCGCAGCTCGGTGGCGGCCTGACGGACAGCCTCTGACAGCGGGGTCTTGCCCAGGAATTTCATCCCCGCCGCCGCATCGCTGATGGCCTGCGCTGTGCCGGGGCCGGGCGGGACCACCAGTTCGATATCGCTGCACGATCCCTTTTCGCGATGACCATAGGCCATCAGGCCCAGTTCGGTGGCAGGGTCGATCCCAGACAGCACGCCGGACAGTGCCTCGCGCGCGATTTCCAGCTTTGCCCGTCCGTCGATCTGCCCCCACATGGACCCCGAGGCATCCAGAACAATGATGCTTTTCCCTTCGGCCAGCGCAGCATGGGGCAGAAGCACGGCACAGACAGCGGCGAACAGCGATGTGCGAAAGGACATGGAAACCCCGGGCCAAGGATGGACTATACCAAAGCGTAGGTGCGCGCCGGCCCTTGTGGCAAGCGATCTTTGGCTGGCTCAAGGATTGTTTCCGATCAGGAAACTACCCGCTGCGGCCATCGCGGCCTTGTCCTCTGCGATCTCGCCCACGGCATCGCCCACCCCATGCAGCGCACCGCCCCAGTTCATCCCGAGCCAGAGGATGGAGCGTTTCACCATCGCCTCCAAAGTGTCAGGAACAGTCGGGTCCGGATCGGCGCGGGCGGTGATCAGATGCACGGTCTTTTCCCGCGCCCAGTCGGCAAAGCCCGTCTCGGAGGCATCGAACCAGCCCGACCAGTGATCCAGCAGCAGCTTGGCCGGGGCGGGCAGGGCATACCAGTAGACGGGGGCCACGATCACGATGCCGCGCGCCGCGCGCATCGCCTCCATAACGGCCGCAAGATCCCCCTCTGGCCGCGCCGCCGCGGGCCGCAGATCGCGATAGGGGGGCAGTTGCGCCGCGCTCAGGTCGATCCAATGCAGCGCATGGGCGGGCAGGGGCGCGGCCGCCGCCTGCGCCAGCAGAGCGGAATTCCCGCCGGACCGGGCCGAGGACAAAAGAAAAAGAAACCGTCGCTCCATGCCGTGCAGGAAACGGAACGACGCGCAAAATGACAAGGGGGTTCCGGGCGAAATAGCCCGAAACCCCCTTGCCCGCCCTGGTGCCTGTGTTTTGGGGACAGAGAGCGGCACCAGAAGCGTCAGCTGCGCGGGTCAGGGAGTGACGGCCCCGCCCGCGCCTGCCGCCTGCGATCACATCGCGGGCAGCAGAACCGTGTCGATCACATGGATCACGCCGTTGGACTGCTTCACATCGGCAATCGTGACCGTGGCGACATTGCCTTGACCATCGGTGATCTTGACCGCATCGCCATCCATCGCGGCGGTGAATTCGCAGCCGCCCACAGTGCCGATCTTGTGCATGCCGCCATCATCCGCGATCATCTTGACGATGTCGGTCGACATGGCATTCGCCGCCACGACATGGCAGGTCAGGATCTTGGTCAGCTGATCCTTGTTTTCTGGCTTCAGCAGGGTTTCCACAGTGCCAGCCGGCAGTTTGGCAAAGGCGTCATTGGTCGGCGCGAAAACGGTGAAGGGGCCTGCACCCTGCAGCGTTTTGACCAGACCAGCGGCCTGCACGGCGGCCACGAGCGTCGTGTGATCGGCCGAGTTCACGGCATTCTCGACGATATTCTTGTCCGAGAACATGGCCGCACCGCCGACCATCGGGTTTTCGCTGCCGTCACTGGCGGCCATCGCCATGGCAGTGGTCAGCAGAAGGGCCGGAAAAGCAAAGCGAAGTTTCATCGTCTATCTCCCAGGGTTGGTGCAGCTCTCGCTGCCTTGCCCGGAAGTTACGGGGGGTGCGGGGCGTAAGTTTCAGCCCCGCAGAATTTTCGGATCACAGGTCCGTTATCACGCCTGCGGCGACAACTGGCCCGGTTGGCGCGCCCGTCGGCGATCCGCCAGCAGGTTCGACCGACACGGCCAGCGTCCATCCGGCCGGGGCGGCGGGGTAGGGCACGGCGATGCTTTCGCCCTCCAGCAGGCCCAGCGATACCGGGGCGGCATCGGGCGCGATGATCCAAAGCTGCTGCACCTGCCCCTCTGGCGCGGCGGTCCCGGCCACGCGGGTGACAGTCAGGGCCTGCCCGTCAAAGCGCGCCTCGAAGCGCAGGCTGGCATCCGCCTCGCCCAAAGTGGCCACAACGGGGGGCGGGGCAGGGGGCGTGAACATGACCACCGCAGCGATGGCGATGGCAGCAGCGGTTGCCGCACCCGAAAGCCAGCCAAACAGCGGGCGGCGGGCGGGTTGCTCCGCAACCGGGAACAGACGCGCCTCGATCCGGGGCATCAGGTCCGGGGCGGGCACTTCGGCGTAGTCGTCGTTCAGGGGCGAAAGCCGGTTCTCCCACGCGGCCACACGCGCCACAAAGGCGCTGTCATTCTTCAGCCGCGCCTCAACCGCGCTGCGGTCGGCCAGCGACAGAACGCCCAGCACATATTCGGCGGCCAGCGCGTCATCCTGATCCAACGGCGAAAGGGGGAGATCGTCGGTCATGCGTCCATACACTCCCTCAGCCGCAGCAGGCTGCGGCGCAGCCATGTCCGCATGGTGTTGAGAGGCACGTCAAACCGCGCCGCGAGATCGACATAAGACAGCCCGTTTAGATAGGCCCCGCGCACCGCCTCGGCCCGGTCGGGCTCCAGAGTTGCAAAGCAATCGGCGATCCGCCCCGCCTCTCCCAGCGCGATCAGGCGATTTTCGGCAGTGGGGGCCACGTCGCGCACGCTTTCCATCGCATCGGCATCGTCGCGCAACGACTCGTCCGGGCGGGCGCGCAGCCGGTCGATGGCGTGGTTCCGCGCAATGGCGATGAGCCAGGTCATGCCGCGCCCTTTCGTTGCGTCAAAGCGTCCGGCACGCAGCCAGATGCGGGTGAAAACCTCCTGAAGCGCATCCTCTGCCTCAGCGCGATTGCCAAGGATACGCAGCAGCACGCCCAGAAGTTTCGACGCGGTCTTCGAATAGAGCTCGCGAAAGGCCGCGCGGTCCTGCCCGGCCACCCGTATCAGAAGTTCTGCGACCGGGTCTTCGTCCGTCATTCTTTACCTTTATCTCTGCCACCTGTTTGTAAGGTCTCAGGCGCAGAAGAAAAGCCCCTTCACCCCCGGCGGCGGCGGCGCCCTTCGCTGCCCGCACCGCCCGAATTGAAGCTGACATCGGGCAGGGTCACGATGGCGTTCAGTTCCGGGAAGGGATCGGTTGCATGCGGGATGGCATTGGCATTGACGAAATGTTCCTGAAACTTCGGCTCGATGGCGGTTTCCACCTTGTGGATGTTGTGCACCGTCGCCTCGATCTGGTTGCGCGCCGCCACGCTGCACAGCGCGATGCGCGCGCCCGTGCCTGCGGCATTGCCCGCGCTGGTCACATGGTCCAGCGGCACATCCGGGATCATGCCCAGCACCATCGCGTGTTTCGGGCTGATATGCGCGCCAAAGGCCCCGGCCAGCGTGACCCGGTCCACCTTTTCCACACCCATCTCATCCATCAACAGCCGCGCGCCCGCATAAAGCGCGGATTTCGCCAGCTGGATCGCCCGGATGTCACCTTGCGTCACCATGATGCGCGGCCCGCCATCCAGACTGCCATCATGCAGCAGATAGCTGTGCGTCCGCCCCTCGGGGGTGCAGCGCCATGTCCCCGTCTGTTCCGGGCTGCCGATCAGACCGCCCGCGTCCAGAAGGCCCGCCATGCGCAGTTCCGCCACGGCCTCGATAATCCCCGAACC
>PNND01000384.1 GCA_013824045.1 Rhodobacter sp.
TGGGACAGCAACGCCGACGACATCGCCGCGGAGTGACGGCCCGGCCTCCCACTGGATCGCGCCTTGAGGCGCATGTGAAATGACTTTGCCCCTTGCCGGGTCCGGGCGCTGTTCCCTGCGGAACATCCCGTCACGATCATCGCAACAGGGCCACCCGGCATGCCCCGCACCGTGGCCTGATCCTGCCCCGTGCCGGGCACATTCATGCCGCCCCGCGACATCCATCCGTCGCCCGCGCATCTCACACCCGACCACAGGCTTCCGCTAGGCTCGCCTCATCGCAAGGAGGCCGCAATGCCCGCCAGCCAGCACCCCCACCTGACAAGCCCGATCACCCTGCGCGGCACCACGCTGCGCAACCGCATCGTCTTCGGCGCCCATACCAACAACATGTCCGACATGGGCCTCCCCGGCCCGCGCACGCTGGGCTACATCGCCGAACGCGCCAAAGGCGGCGCGGGCATGATCGTGATGGAACCGGTCCCCGTCCACCGCACGGGCGTCCTCACCCGCGGCAACTACCTGCACGGCACCGACGACATCATCCCCGCCTTCCGCAAGGTGACCGACGCCGCCCGCACTGAGGGCGCCGTCATCCTGCAACAACTCTACCACATCGGCGCGCATGGCGATTCCGACCTGTCGTTCCAGCCGCACTGGTCCCCCTCCGGCCATGCCAGCTATCATGACAGCGACGGCTCCCACCGCATGACGGAACGGGAGATCGAAGAGCTTATCGACGCCCATATCGCCGCCGCTATCCGCTGCCAGAAGGCGGGCTTTCAGGGGGTCGAAGTTTGGGCCGCCTACCACTCCCTCCTCGATCAGTTCTGGACCCCATGGTCCAACACCCGCGACGATCAATGGGGCGGCAGCCTTGAGAACCGCACCCGCTTCTCCCGCCGCATCATCGACGGCATCCGCCGCGCCTGCGGCGAGGATTTCATCGTGGGCCTCGCCGTCTCCACCTCCGACGCGCATGACGTGACCCTGTCGGTGGAATCGCTGGCCGAAATCGTCGCGCTGCACGATGCCACAGGCCAGATCGACTATGTCACCTGCGGCCATGGCGGCTATCTCGATTTCGAACGGCTGATGCCCACCTTCCTGTTTGCCGAGAAGCTCACTGCTCCGGTCACCGAAATCCTCAAGGGCGTGGTCAAACACGCCAAGGTCACGTCCGAGGCGCATGTCCGCACCCCCGACAATGCCGAAACCATCATCGCCTCCGGTCAGGCCGACATGGTCTCCATCGTGCGCGGCCAGATCGCCGACCCCCACCTCGCCGCGAAAACGATGGCGGGGCGCGCGGATGACATCCGCGGCTGCATCTCCTGCAACCAGATGTGCTGGGGCCGCCGCTCGCGCGACTACTGGATCTCCTGCCTGATCAACCCCAGCGCGGGCCGCGAATGGGAATGGGGCGGCGACCGCTTCACCCCCGCCACCGCTCCCCGCCACATCCTGATCGTCGGGGCAGGCCCCGCGGGGTGTGAGGCCGCCCGCGCCGCCGCCGAACGCGGGCACAGGGTCGAAATCGCCGAGGCCGCCCCCCAGATCGGCGGCCAGTTTCGGCTGGCAGGGCAGCAACCCCGCCGCGCCCAGATCCTCGACCTCCTCGACTGGTACGAACGCCAGTTCACGCGCCTCGGCGTCACCCTCCACCTCAACACCTTCCTCGACGAGGCCGACATCGCCGCCCACCCCGCCGACACGGTGATCCTCGCCACAGGCTCCCTCCCTGACCCGGACGCGAGACAGCGCTGGCTCCCCGCCCTGCCACAACTCCCCGGCCTTGAGAACGGCAATGTCTGGTCTGCTGAAGACGTCATGCGCCGCGAAGCCCGCCTCGGCGACACCGTCATCCTCTATGACGAAGGCGGCAACTGGCGCGGCGTCGGCACCGCCTGGCACATGGCTGAACAGGGGAAAAAGGTCATCCTCGTCACCCCCGATCCTTATGTCGGGAAAGAGATCACCCGCACCTCCGCCGATGCCCCCGCCCGCCAGCGCCTTGCCAAACTCGGCGCGCAGTTACTGACCGAACACGTCATCACCCGCTGGCACGGCAACGGCGCGACCCTCCGCTCGGGCCTCACCGGCGAAGAAACCACGATCCCCGCCTCCGCCCTCGTCATGGCGACGACGAACATCGCCTTTGACCCCTTCCCCGAAACCTTCCCCGGCAAGGACACCCACCGCATCGGCGACTGCGCCGCCCCGCGTCAGGCCCCCTATGCCTTCCACGAAGGCCGCAGGATCGCGCTTACCCTGTGATCTTCATCTTGGGAAAAATACTCTCCGGGGGTCAGCCAACGTGTCGCCAACGGTTCAAGACCGTTGGCTGACGGGGTAGAAAACCCCCGGGGGTGCCACCCGGCGCAAGCATCAGAACGGACACTCCGCCGCGAACTCTACCCATCGCCCGCCCGTCGGATGGTGCAGCCCCAACCGCTCCGCATGCAGCATCAGCCGGGGGAACGCCCGTGCCGCACCTTCCGCATAGATCGGATCGCCCAAGATCGGATGACCAAGCGACAGCATATGCACCCGCAACTGATGGCTCCGCCCGGTGAGCGGAAACATCCGTACCCGCGTCTCCCCATCCCCCCGCGCGATCACCTCCCAGTCAGTCACCGCAGGACGCCCGCGCTCGTGATCCACCTTCTGCCGGGGCCGATAGTCCCAATCGGCGCACAGCGGCAGGTCCACGCGGCCCTGCTCCTCGGCCATCACGCCGCTGACCCGCGCGACGTAACTCTTCTTCGCCCGCCGCTTCTCAAACTCCTGCCCGAGATAGCCCTGCGCCGCCTTGTCCCGCGCAAAGATCATCACCCCCGACGTGTCGCAATCCAGCCGATGCACCAAGAGCGCGCCGTGGCGAAACGCCTCCAGCCGTGCCATCAGGCAATCCTCCCGGCCTTCCAGCTTCCCGGGCACCGACAACAGCCCCGACGGCTTGTCCACCACGATGATCCGGTCATCCTCATACAGGATCACCGGATCGCCCGGCGGCGGGTCATAGCTGAAATCGGCCAGCAGGCTCACACCACCACATGCCCCTCGGCCCGCAGCGCCGCCGCAAGTGCCGCAATATGCGCAGGCCCCACCTCGCAGCAGCCCCCAACGATCGTGGCCCCCTGCCGCACCCAGCCCATCGCGAAGGCCACATAGCGCTCCGGCGAAAGGTCATGCCGCGCGCAATAGGCGGGCGCGCCCCCATCCTCGGGCAAGGGCAGGTGCGAGATTTCTGAGAACCCATTCGCATAGGCCCCGAAGGGCAGGCCCAGCCCCTTCAAGGCACCCATGGCCGCCGCCATCGCCTCGGGCATCGAACAATTGGCCAGCACCGCCGCCGCCGGCGCGGCCTTCAGAACCTCCACCAGTCCCGCAACCGGTTCCCCCGACCGCAGCCGCGTCCCATCCCGGTCATCCACCGACACCGACAGCCACACGGGCTTGCCCGCCGCCTGCGCCCCGATCAGCGCCCCCCTAGCAAGATCGAGCGAAGACATCGTCTCGATCAGGATCACATCCACATGCGGGGCCATGATCCGCGCCTTCTCGGCATAAAGCGCGGCGGATACCTCCACCGGCGGCGTCAGATCGGGGCGATAGCTTTCGCCCAAAGGCCCCATCGATCCGGCGATGATCCCCCGCCCGGCCCGCGCACGCGCCTCATGCGCCTCCATCAGCGCACGCAGATGCAGCGCGTGGAACTGCGCATCCATCCCCACCCGCTCCAGCCGGTCATGCAGGATGTTGTAGGTGTTCGTGGTCGCTACCGACGCGCCGGCGGCAAAATAGTCATCATGGATCGCCGCCACCAACCCCGGATGATCGATCATCACCCGCGTGGCCCACAGCGGCGTGGGATCGTCGCCCGACCGCGCCACCAATTCCTGCCCCATGCCACCATCCAGCAGCGTAATCTCGGCCATCTTCGTCACTCCCATATCATCCGCAGCGCAAGCGCGCCCAGCATCACCGCCGCAAGGCGGTTCATCAATCCCATTCGCTGCGCCAGCCCCTGCCCGGCAAATCCCGCCAGCGCCCCATAAGCGCAGGTGATTGCCGTGCCTGTAAGGGTGAACAGCGCGCCCAGTATCGCGATCTGCATCCAGACCGGCCCGCGCGCGGCATCGGTGAATTGCGGCAGGAAGGCAAGCACGAAAAGCGCCACCTTGGGGTTCAGCGCATTGGTCAAGAACCCCCGCCACAGCGCGGCAAGCGCCCGACCCTCACCCCGCGCCGGGGCCTCGGTTCCCGCGTTCCAACTGACCCAAGCCAGCCACAACAGGTATCCTGCCCCCACCAGTTTCAGCACGATCAGGGCCATGGGAAGTGTCGCGATCAAGGTGCTCACCCCCAGCACCGCCAGCCCCACATGGAACAGCCCGCCAAAGCCCACGCCCAAACCGGCCACCGCCCCTACGCGCGGCCCGCCCGCAATGCCCGATGCCGTGGCAAAGACCACATCTGCACCCGGCGTCAGGTTCAGCACGATACCCGCTGCCAGAAAGGCCAGCAGATCGGCAGGGGGGATCAGGGTGAACAGGTCAATCATCGCCGACACCTTCCCCGCACCCCTGCCAAAGCGCAAGGCCGGCGTCACCCGCGAGGGGGGCTTTGCGCCCCCCACCGATGGGCCCTTCGGACCCATCGCCCCCCCCGCAGGATATTTGGATCAGAGAAGAGACAGGCGCGGTTGACTCAGGCTTAAAGGTCAGCAATTATGACCTTGTTGGAGGCATCCCATGGATTACGAAACCATCCCCGCCCCGGACTTTGGCCAGAGCCTGCGCGCGGTCAGCGTCAACCTGTTGGTGCGCGATGTGCTGGCCGAGGTGGCCTTCCTGACACAGGTCTTTGCGCTGACCGCCCATCGCAGCAGCGCCGATTTCGCCATCCTCAGGCATGCAGGCCAACCGATCCAGCTGCATGCCGATCACACCTATGCCGCCCATCCCCTTTTGGGCCTTCTGCCGGAAACGCCCCCGCGAGGTGCCGGGATCGAACTGCGTCTGCACGAAGCCGATCCCGACCATGCGGCACAGGCCGCCGCTCAGTTTCCCGATGCGGTGATCCTGCTACCGCCCACGGACAAACCCGCCCATGGCCTGCGTGAGGCGGTCATCCTTTGCCCCAACGGTTATGCCTGGGTGCCCAGCCGCCGCCTTTAGCCCCAGCCGGGGAACTGCGGCAGGCCATCGGTGATGTCGTAAT
>PNND01000493.1 GCA_013824045.1 Rhodobacter sp.
CAGACCGAACTGCTCGCCGACCCCGAGGTCACCGCCGCCCTCTCCCCGGCCGAAATCGCCGAAAAATTCGACTTGGGCTATCACACCAAACATGTCGACACGATCTTCCGCCGGGTTTTCGGCTGATCTCACGAAAGCGTGAGGCGGGCATCGCGCAGGGGCGGAATTTTCCGCCCTTGAACCGCACGATTCCATGCTAACCTTACTGCCACGTACCGGATGCGGATTTTCCGACCGCCGGTCGCCCTGCTGACAGTCACATGCCAACACAAGGACGACCCATGAAAATCAAGACCACATTCATTGCGCTCACCCTCTCGCTTGCGCCCACCTTCGCCCTCGCCGGCGGCGGCTGCAATTCCGATAAGATGAACATCACCGCCTCCACCTGCGTGGAAGGCACCGTCTATGACGCCGCAACCGGCGTCTGCGTGCCGCAAACCACCTCGTGATCCAAGCCTCGGTAAGGGCCGGTTAACCCGGCCCGCCTAACCTTCCCGAAGCAACCTTCGGGAAGGACCCAGATGCAGGACGAAAGCCCCGTCGCCCTCGCGCGCATCACACCAATACCCGCCGCCGGGCTCATCCCACGCCGCACCACACCCAGCGAGAAGGCCGCGATCATCGTGCGCCTCATGCTGGCGGAAGGCGAACCCCTCCCCCTCTCAAATCTGCCCGAACACCACCAGACCCGCCTCGCCGAACAGATGGCGCGCATGGGGTTGGTGGACCGGGCCACGCTTGCCACCGTTGTCGACGATTTTCTCACCGCGCTCGATGCCACCGGGCTTGTCTTTCCCGAAGGCATCGACGGCGCGCTGTCGCTGGTTGATGGCCATATCTCCCCCAATGCAGCCAGCCGCCTGCGCCGCATGGCCGCCAGCACCGCCCGCACCGATCCCTGGGACAGGATCGCCGCCCTCCCGCCCGAGGACCTGCTTTCCCTCATCGCGGATGAGGCGCCGGAAACCGCTGCCGTTGCGCTCTCGAAACTCCCCGTCGCCCGCGCGGCCGAGATTCTGGCCAAGATGCCGGGGGATCGGGCGCGCCGTGTGGCACTGGCCATGTCGCGCACCGCCGCCACCGCGCCAGAAACCCTGCGCCGCATCGGTCTTGCGCTCGTAGCGCAACTCGACACGCGTCCACCCCGCGCCTTTACGGCGGGCCCCGTTGACCGGATCGGCGCCATCCTGAACGTCTCGCCTTCCGCCACGCGCGACGATGTCCTGGCCGGGCTGGATGAGGCCGACGCCGCCTTTGCGGAACAGGTCCGCCGCGCGATCTTCACCTTCGCCCATATCCCCGACCGCATCGCCCCGCGTGATCTGCCGCGCCTGCTGCGCGCGGTGGATGCGGCCACGCTCACCACCGCCTTCACCGCGGCTCAGGCCGATCCCGCCCTGTCCCCCGTCGTGGATGCTGTCTTCGCCGCCCTCTCCCCCCGCATGGTCCAGCAAATCCGCGATGACATGGCCGCCCGCGGCAAGGTCACGGCCAAGGATGCCGACGCGGCCTTCACCGCAATCGTCACCGCCATCCGCCAGTTGGAAGCCGCGGGCGAACTCACTCTCAAACAAGATGAGGAGTGAACGGCCCTATCCGCCACCCGGCGCATCAATCCTGCCGGGATCAACCACCCGCCTCTTTCCAAGGACCGCCTTTTCGCCCTTCATCTTGGCCCCAAATACCCCGCAGGGGGTGAATGGCGGCGCGGCCCGCGCCGACAGAGGGGGCGGCACGCCCCTTCAACCCCGAGCCAAGCGCGCAGGCGCGCAGGCGAGACAAAAGCCACGCGGCGGCACGCCGCTCCGCCAGATCACCGCCCCCACCACCTTGCCCCCGCCCGCCACCCCGCCTAGGGTCCGCGCCAAGCAAGGATCCCGCAATGCAGCAGCCGACCGAAGCCTCCACCCGTCAGGGCATCCTTCTGATGCTGCTCTCGCTCCTGATGTTCACCGCGATGGATGCGCTGGCCAAGGGGCTGGTGCAGCGCTACCCCACACCGCAGGTCGTCTGGGCGCGCTTTGCGGGACAGTTGTTCCTTGTCGTGCTGATCTTGAACATTCGCATTGGCCCCTTCCTGCGCACCAAACACCCGCGCCTGCACGCCCTGCGCTCGCTCACCCAGATGGGCGCGACCGGTTTCTTCTTCGCCTCGCTCACCCATATCGGGCTGGCCGAGGCGACAGCGCTTGCCGACATCAACCCCGTCCTCATCACCCTCGGCGCGGCTCTGTTTCTCGGCGAAAAGCTGGGCCCCCGCCGCATCGCAGGCGTCGTCGCCGCCATGATCGGCGCGCTCATCATCATCCGGCCCGGCGCGGATGTCTTCACGCCCGCCGCGCTTCTGCCCTTGGCCTGCGCTGTCTGCTATGCTGCCTCGGCGCTTCTCACCCGCAAAGTCGGCATGACGGAAAGCCCGTGGACCGCCATGTTCTACGGCGCACTCCTCGGCACACTCGTCACCAGCGCCATGATGCCCGCTGTCTGGCAACCCATCGCCGCGTCGGACCTGTGGCTGTTTGCCATCGTGGGCTGTCTCGGCACCGGGGCGCAGATCTGCCTGATCCGGGCCTTTTCCGTGGCCGAGGCCGGGGCCATCGCCCCCTTCGGCTATGGCGGCATCCTGCTCGCAACACTCTGGGGCGTGCTGTTCTATGACGAATGGCCCGATGCGCTCACCTTTCTGGGGGCCTTCATCATCGTGGCCTCAGGCACCTATATCTGGCACCGCGAAACACGCGCCAAGCGCGGCTGACGCTATTCCAGCCGCGCCGCCGCCAGCACCGCCGCCGGGCCGGGCTCCTGCACGATCACGACCACCGGCGCATCGCCGGGTGCCGCCGCCTCGATCTCCAGCGGCATCAGCCCCGGCCAGTCGGCCACCTTGGTCCATTCCGTCACGATGTTGCGATAGGTCACCAACCGGCCCGCATTCTCGCCCCGCTCGATGGCAACCTCGGCCGCCGGCATATAGCGCACCAACTGCACCAACGCGCCCCCGGTCAAAGGCGGCTCGGCCACAGCGCGGATGATCACCCGCTCACCCTGCCGCTCGATCGTCAACGTCACCGTCCGGTCCATGGCCAGATGCTTGCCGATCAGGTTCACCACCGCATCGGGCGTATTGCCCTCGACCCGGTCCACCCCCCCGATGATCATCTGCGGGGTATAGACCATCCGGCTCTTCACCGCGCGGGCATACATTTTCTGCCGCTCGGTAAAAGCGGCCTGCGCAAAACTGTCTTCCCAGCCGATGTAATCCCAGTAATCCACATGCAGCGCGAGAGGGATCACCTCCTGATGCGTCGCCAGTTCCGCCAGAAATTCATCCGCAGGCGGGCAGGACGCACAGCCCTGACTGGTATACAACTCCACCACCACGCCCTCGGTCGATTGCGCCATCACCGGCGCAGCAAGGCCCAAACCAAGCCACAGGGCCACCCCTTGGGCGGCGCTGACGATATGTCGCATCTGGTCCTTCCCGATCTTTCGATCCGCTCTTCCGGCCTGTCCCCGCCGTTCTCCCGTGTAACAAAAAGCCCGTCCCTGCCGCCAATCAAGGTTTTGCGATTGGCCCCACCCCATTTTTCACATCCCTGCGTGACCTGTAACACGCACCCCTGTCGCGCGAATGCCGCAAAATCTCTGCATCTTCCTTACGCAGCGGGGCTGGATTTTCGGCATACAATGGCATACAAAGGCAGCGACACCCTTGCCCGACAGGATTCTTTCGGGCATCCGGAATGTTGAACCCGCCCTGCCCCATGGGCAGTCCGTGAACGCCAGCCACAGCCAGGAGGCAAGCATGACCGTCACCGTCGGACATGACAGCGCAAAGACCCGCCAGACGCTCACCGCAGGCGGCAAGACCGTCGCCTATTATTCCATTCCGGCCGCGCAGGCCGCAGGCCTTGGCGATTTCGCCCGCCTGCCCGCCGCGCTCAAGGTTGTGCTGGAAAACATGCTGCGGTTTGAGGATGGCAAGACCGTCTCGCTCGACGATATCCGCGCCTTCGGTGACTGGGCCAAGATGGGCGGCCAGAACCCCCGTGAAATCGCCTACCGCCCCGCCCGCGTCTTGATGCAGGATTTCACCGGTGTGCCCGCCGTGGTTGACCTCGCCGCGATGCGCGACGGCATCCTCGGCCTCGGCGGCAATGCCCAGCAGATCAACCCGCTCGCCCCGGTCGATCTGGTGATCGACCATTCCGTGATGATCGATGAATTCGGCACCCCCCGCGCCTTTCAGGCCAATGTAGACCGCGAATATGAACGGAACATGGAACGCTATGTGTTCCTGAAATGGGGCCAGAACGCCTTCAACAACTTCCGCGTGGTGCCCCCCGGCACCGGCATCTGCCATCAGGTCAACCTCGAATACCTCGCCCAAACTGTCTGGACCGACAAAGACCAGCATGGCAATGAAGTCGCCTACCCCGACACGCTCGTTGGCACCGACAGCCACACCACCATGGTCAACGGCCTCGCCGTCCTCGGCTGGGGCGTCGGCGGGATTGAAGCCGAGGCCGCGATGCTCGGCCAACCCGTCTCAATGCTGATCCCCGAGGTTGTGGGCTTCAAGCTGACCGGCCAGATGGTCGAAGGCACCACCGCCACCGACCTCGTGCTGAAAGTCGTGCAGATGCTCCGCAAGCATGGCGTGGTGAACAAGTTCGTCGAATTCTACGGCGAAGGCCTCGATCATCTGCCGCTGGCCGACCGTGCCACCATCGCCAACATGGCCCCCGAATACGGCGCCACCTGCGGCTTCTTCCCCATCGATGACGAAACCCTGCGCTACCTGCACATGACGGGCCGCGACGAATCCCGCATCGCGCTGGTCGAGGCCTATGCAAAGGCCAACGGCATGTGGCGCGGCCCGGATTACGATCCGGTCTACACCTCCACCCTGCATCTCGATATGGGCACCATCGTCCCCGCCATTTCCGGCCCCAAGCGCCCGCAGGACTTCCTGCCGCTCACCGATGCCAAGGCCTCTTTCGCCAAGGAAATGGACGCCACCTTCAAGCGCCCCCAAGGCGTCACCGTACCGGTCAAGGGCGAAGACTATACCATGTCCTCGGGCAAGGTGGTGATCGCCTCGATCACCTCCTGCACGAACACCTCCAACCCCTATGTGATGATCGGTGCCGGTCTCGTGGCGCGCAAGGCGCGCGCGCTTGGCCTGAATCGCAAGCCTTGGGTGAAAACCTCGCTT
>PNND01000471.1 GCA_013824045.1 Rhodobacter sp.
ACCCCGCACAGCCAGACATGATCGCCCGCCGTGAAGGCATGCACGTCATAGCCATTGCCCAGCCGCACATCCATGCTGCGTCCCTTCAGGATTGCTTCCGCCCGCGCGAAGTCGCCGGGAAAGGTCAGTTTCAGATTGGCCTCATTGCCCTCGACAATGGCCACGTCAAGCCCCGCCGCCCGCGCCACCTCGACATCATCCGCGGCTTGGCCCCTATGCGCCCGATGCGCCGCAAGGATCGCGTCATAGCGGAAGCCTTGCGGTGTCTGCGCGCGCCATAGCCCGGCCCGGTCTTGCGTGCCGTCCACCAGCCCGCCCTTGCCGCGCCACAGCGCATCTGTCACCGGCAAAGCGGGGGCCGCGCCGACATGCGCCTCCAGCGCCCCCCGCACCCGCCCAATCACGCCCGCATCGACCAGCGGCCGCGCGCCGTCATGGATCAAGACATGGGTCACGCCCCTGCCATCCAGCGCCTCCAGCGCCGCCCGCACCGATGCGTCCCGCGTCGCACCGCCATTGACCAGAATCACATCACCCGCCAGCGCCTCCGCCCTGTCGCGGTCATCGGGATGAACCACCAGAACCAGCAAATCCACATGCCCTCGGAACGCCGCCAGCGTATGCACCAGCACCGGCTGGCCTGCCAGCACCTGCCATTGCTTGGGTACATCGCCCCCGGCACGGCTGCCGCGTCCTGCGGCGACGATCACGGCAGCCGTGGTCATGACTGGTGCGACTCCCTTGCCCTTTCCTTCTTCCTAGGCCACACCGCCGCGCCTGACAATCTGGCGTCGTCATGGGCAAACATGCCTAAAATTTGTGCATCGCCAGTTTTTCAGACAGTATAGCGCTATGCGCGCTTGGCTTTGCATCTGCGCAGCCTCAAACACCAACCTATCTGCACAAGGAACAGGCAATTGGCCCTCTGCCTCGGATCACAGACGATCCACCCTCCCGTGCTCCTCGCGCCCTTGGCGGGGATCACCGATCTTCCCTTCCGCCGCCTTGTGGCACGGTTCGGGGCTGGCCTCGTCGTATCCGAGATGGTCGCCAGCCAAGAGGTCGTGCAGGCCCAACCCGAAGCGCGCGCCCGCGCCGAACTTGGGCTGGGCGATCAGGCCACATCCGTGCAGCTTGCCGGTCGCGATCCCTATTGGATGGCCGAAGCCGCCCGCCTGATGGAATCAAACGGCGCGCAGATCATCGACATCAACATGGGCTGCCCCTCCAAACGCGTCACCACAGGCCTCTGCGGTTCGGCCCTCCTGCGCGATCTCGATCTCGCACTGGAGCTCATCGAGTCGGTCGTGCAAGCCGTTTCCGTTCCCGTCACGCTCAAAACCCGCCTTGGTTGGGATGATGCGCTGCTGAACGCCCCCGATCTTGCACACCGCGCCGAAGGGGCCGGGGTGCAGATGATCACCATCCACGGCCGCACCCGTTGCCAGTTCTACAAGGGGTCCGCCGATTGGGCGGCCATCGCGCGGGTGAAACAGGCCGTCTCCATCCCGGTCATCGCCAATGGCGACATCACCGATGCCGCCACCGCGTCACAGGCCCTGCGCCTGTCCAGTGCCGATGGCGTCATGGTCGGGCGCGGCGCGCAGGGCGCACCGTGGCGTCTGGCCCAGATCGCCCATGCCCTCTACGGCACCCCCGCACCCATCATCCCGCAGGGGGCAGACCTGGCCGACATGGTCGCCCAGCATTACGAAGACATGCTGGCCTTCTACGGCCCATCCCTCGGCCTCCGCTGCGCGCGCAAACATCTGGGTTGGTATCTCGACACCGCACAGGCCGGGGCAGGGGCCCGCAATGCCATCCTGACGGCAGAAGATCCCGCCACTGTCCTGCGGCTGATCCGGTCCGTTTTCGCTGATACGGGGCAGGTCGCCGCATGACGCCCTACCGCACGCCATACCCGGTGCCGGGTGTTGTCTGGGCCTCGCTGCCGCTCCCTGCGCTGCTGATCGGTCCCGACAACCGCATCGCCGAGGTGAACCCGGCGGGCGAAATCTTCCTCAACGCCTCCTCCCGTAGCCTGATGGGTCAGCCTGCCTTCGACCGCCTCGCCATTGACGCACCGATGGATGAGGCGCTGGTCCGCGCCCGGCTGAACCAGTCGCCGCTCTTCATCAATGATGTCGATGTCACCACCGGCGAACGCGCCCCCGTGCAGTGCAACATTCAGGTCGCGCCCATGCACGACAACCCCGAGGTGATCCTCATGATCATCTCGCCGCGCGACATCGCCGACAGGCTCGGTCGCGCGATGCAGGTGAAATCCGCCGCCAAATCCGCAATCGGCATGGCGGAAATGCTCGCGCATGAAATCAAGAACCCGCTCGCCGGCATTTCCGGCGCGGCGCAGCTCATCGGGATGAACCTGCCCCCCGAAGACCGCGAGCTTGCGGATCTGATCGTCGAGGAAACCCGCCGCATCGTCAAACTGCTGGAACAGGTGGAACAGTTCGGCAATCTCCGCCCGCCCGAACGCCGCCCGGTCAACATCCATGATGCGCTGGATCGCGCTCGCAAATCCGCCATGGTGGGCTTCGCCGCCCATATGCAGATCACCGAGGATTACGATCCCTCGCTGCCGCCAACCTATGCCGACCCGGATCAGCTGATGCAGGTCTTCCTGAACCTCATCAAGAACGCAGCTGAAGCCTGCCAGCGCGCGGGCGAGGGAACGACGATCCGCCTGCACACCTTCTATGACCTGTCGCTGCGCCTGCGCGGCAAGGATGGCCGCCCCGCCGCGCTGCCCTTGCAGATCGAAATCATCGACGACGGCCCCGGCATCCCGCCAGAAATCGCCGCCGATATCTTTGAACCCTTCGTCTCGGGCCGCGAAAACGGCACCGGACTTGGGCTCGCCCTCGTTTCCAAGATCATTTCCGACCATGAAGGATGGATTTCCGTGGATTCGGTGCCAGGACGCACCGTCTTTCGGGTCTCTCTCCCCATGGTGCCGAAGGACAAGAAGGAGAAAGCCTGATGGATGGCACCGTCCTCGTTGCCGATGACGACCGCACGATCCGCACCGTGCTGACACAGGCGCTGACGCGCGCCGGGTGCAAGGTTCACGCGACCTCCAGCCTGATGACGCTGATGCGCTGGGTCGAGGAGGGGAAAGGCGATCTGGTGATCTCAGATGTCATCATGCCTGATGGCAACGGTCTCGATGCCCTGCCGCGCATCTCCAAGATGCGCCCCGGCCTGCCGGTCATCGTCATCTCGGCCCAGAACACCATCATGACCGCCATTCAGGCCGCCGAGGCCGAGGCGTTCGACTACCTCCCCAAACCCTTTGACTTGCCCGATCTGATGAAGCGTTCCGCCCGCGCGCTGGAACAGAAGCGCCGCGCCCCGGCCCGGGTTGTGACCCCGCGCGAGGCCGAGGATGATCTGCCGTTGGTGGGCCGCACCACGGCCATGCAGGCGCTCTACCGGCTGGTGGCGCGTGTGATGAACACCGATCTGGCGGTGCTGATCACCGGCGAATCGGGCACCGGAAAAAGCCTGATCGCCAAGGCGATCCATGATTTCTCCGACCGCCGCTCCCAGCCTTTCGTGGTCGCGCAAGCAGCTGATCTGGCCGGGATGGATGGCCCCTCGGCCCTGATGGCCCGCGCCCGTGGCGGCAGCCTCGTCTTTGACGAGGTTGCCGATTACGACGATGACATGCAGGCCCGGATTGTGCGGATGCTCGATCTGGCAGGCGAAAACGCCCCGCGCATCATGGCTACCTCGCAAACCGACCTTTCCGCCCGGATGGAGGGCGGCCAGTTCCGGCAAGACCTGTTCTATCGCCTCTCTGGCGTCACCCTGCATGTCCCCGCTCTGCGGGAACGCGTCGATGACATCCCGCTTCTGGCCGAACATTTCCTCGCGCGCGGCGAGCGGGACTCCAGCGCCCTGCGCCGCCTGTCAAACGATGCGCGCGATCTTGTGCGCGCCTATTCTTGGCCGGGCAACGTGCGCCAGCTGGAAAACACCCTGCGCCGTTTGATGGTGACCTCGTCCGAGGCCGAAATCACCAAGACCGAGGTTGAAACCGTGCTGGGCAGCCAGCCCACGATGGAACCGCTCAAGGGCGGCGGCGAAGGCGAGAAGCTCTCCGCCTCGGTCGCGCGCCACTTGAAGCGCTACTTCGATCTGCATGGGGGGCAACTGCCCCCGGCAGGCGTCTATCAGCGGATACTGCGTGAGGTGGAAACACCGCTGATCGAAATCGCGCTGGATGCCACAGCCGGAAATCAGGCCAAATGCGCCGATCTTCTCGGCATCAACCGCAATACCTTGCGCAAGAAGATCACTGATCTCGATATCCGCGTGACTCGCCGCCGCAAGCTGATGTAAAACCGCAACATCAAGCGTGTTCCCCATGCCGCAAGGCGTTTTGGGCCACAACATATGGGCGGCGGGGGAATCGGTCCCTCGCGATGAAGGGATCGGTCGGCGTGCATCGCAGCGTTGGCAGCAACACTTGGGCGCGACTTTCGCGCCTGCGTCGGCAGCGCCAGTTCCAGAATGCCATGACCTTCGGTCTGGTCTTTCTGGGCCCGCTTCTGGCGGTTGCCACCTTCCTTGCGCTCGGCCCGCTCAATCAGGGCGGCAACTCGCCCGCCCTGCGCCTGATCCTGCTGGCCGACCTTGTCTACATTCTCGTCGTCGCCACCCTCGTCATGGCCCGTGTGGTCCGCATGATCGCCGACCGGCGCAGCAAATCCGCAGGCTCCCGCCTGCACCTGCGCCTGACCTTCGTCTTTGCAGGCGTGGCCCTTGTCCCCACGATCCTCGTCGCCGTCTTTGCGGTGGTGACAGTGAACTTCGGGCTTGAGGGATGGTTCTCCGACCGCGTGCGCTCTGTCGTCGGCTCGTCCCTTTCTGCCGCCGAGGCCTATGAACAGGAACACCGTCAGGATCTGATCGAGGATGCCGAAGCACTGGCTGGCGATCTGAACCTCTTCAAGCAGTCGATGTTCTTCCTTGAAGACAATCAGATGCGCCCGGTTCTGACCCAAGCCCAGGCCACCATCCAGCGTGGGCTGAAAGAGGCCTATCTCATCAACGGCGCGGGCGAGTTGATGACGCGCGGCGAACGCAGTTACCTGTTCGATTTCGAACAGCCCACGGTTGAGGAGATTCAGCGCGCCCGCGCAGGTGAAACCGTCCTTATTCAGGATTGGGGCAACAACG
>PNND01000185.1 GCA_013824045.1 Rhodobacter sp.
AACACGCAATTCCTGTCACCGCGCCTGTATCTCAACACCGGCGCGACAGCCGCCGCCGTCGCCTACGACTGCGCGGGCCTCTATCTCGAAACCGATTACTGAAGGGACCATCATGACAGAACGCACCACCATCCTGCAGGAGGTCGGCCAGGCCTTCCGCGAAAACGGCCTGACCGCTGCCATCACCGCGCTGGTCGGCGGCAGTCTAGCCATCGCCGCCACCGTCACCCGCAAGGCATTCACCAACGAGGCGATGCTGGAACGCCTCGACCGGGAACTGCACCTCGAGCGCGAAAGAACCGACAAGCAGCGCGCCGATGACCGCAAGGCCGATGCGGACCGGCTGGAACGCATCGAGACCGACATCCGCGCCATGCGCGATGCGACGTTCGAGGCCTTCCAGCGCGGCCGCACCGACTGAAGCACTCCCACCACCACCACCACTGACCTGTCCCCCACCCGCCCTTGAGGCGGGTTTTGCATTTCTGGAGACCATCATGCCGACCACGACCTATGCCCATTTCCGTGACGTGCCAGAAGCTGCCTGGCGCTGGCCCAGCTTTTCTCCGGCCGAGATTGCCTGCCGAGGCACCGGCGCGATCAAGATCAACACCGAGGCCATGGACAAGCTGCAATCCCTGCGCAACCGCCTCGGCAAACCGCTGATCGTCCGCTCCGCCTATCGCAGCCCCAGCCACAACCGCGCCGTCGGTGGTGCCCCGGCCTCCAAGCACATGCTGGGCACGGCTTTCGACATCGCCATGTCCAACCATGATCCGGCCACCTTTGCCGAAGCCGCCCGCGCCGTCGGCTTTCTCGGCTTCGGCACCTATCCGCGCTCGGGCTTCATGCACATCGACCTCGGGCCCGCTCGGTCCTGGGGTGAACCCTTTGCTCCCCGCGCCACGCCTTTCGTGCCGGAAATCCCGCCCGCCCGAGAGGTGTTGGCCGACAGCCGCACCCTGAAAGGTGGCGGAGCGGCAGGCATCGCGACCGTCGGTGCCGCCGGTATCGAAGTCGCGCAAGTAGTCCTGGCGGAAACGCAATCCGCCATCCTGCCCCTGGTGCCTTATCTCGACACCCTGCGCTGGGTCTTCATCGTCGTGGCGCTGATCGGCATCGCTGTCGCAATTCACGCCCGGATCGACGACTGGAAACGGGGCAAGCGCTGATGGGTTGGATCACCGGCCTCCTCGGCAGCGGCCCGGCGCGCAAAGCGCTGGGCCTGTTGCTGGCCGCCGTCACCATTGCTCTATTCCTGCTGAACCTCCGTCGCGCTGGTGAACGTGCCGGTAGGTTGGCGGAACGCCTTTCAACATCGGAGATATCCCATGAAATCCAACGCCAGATGCTGGACGCTGCCAGCCGCCGCCCTGCTGATCGTGATGCTCTTGCTGACCGGCTGCGCGACGGGCAGTTCTGATACCCGCGCGCAATGTCCGCCCGTAGTCGAGTACACCGCCGCCGATCAGGCCCGCGCGGCCAGCGAGGTCAAGGCGCTGCCGGAGACCGCCGTCATCGTCCACATGCTCAGCGACTACGCCGTGCTGCGCGACCAGGCGCGGGCGTGTCGGTGATGCATCAGCGGGACATGCGCCGGTGCCTTGACTTTGGCCTCGAATCGACCTCCTGTGCGCCTGCGACAGGGGCGTCCGGGGATCCGGGCTGAGAAGCACCCTTTGAACCTGAACCAGATCATGCTGGCGTAGGGAGTCTGCGGTGGGTGCCTCCTTCGGCCTTTGATGGCCATCCGGTGCCCGCCACTGGCCCTTTGCGTGCAGCGGGGGACCAATATGGAAGACGCCGGAACCTACCTTGGCACAATGCGGACGACTGCTCCGCTTGTGCATAGCATTACCAACTATGTGGCCATGAACATCGCGGCGAATGTGCTGCTGGCTGCGGGGGCATCGCCCGCCATGGTGCATGCCCGCGAAGAGGTGGAGGAGTTTGCGGGCCTTGCCAACGCGCTAAGTGTGAACATCGGCACGCTGGATACGCCTTGGGCCGAGGCGATGGAGATGGCCGCAAAGGTGATGTCGGCTGCGCGCATGCCTTGGGTGCTGGATCCGGTTGGTGTGGGGGCCACGCAGTTTCGCCGGGATGTCTGCGCGCGGCTGATGGCGCTGCGGCCAACGGTCATTCGCGGCAACGCGTCCGAGATTCTTGCACTGGCTGGGCTGGGCGGCGCGGGGCGCGGGGCAGACAGCACCGATCCGGTGACGGCGGCCGAGGCCAGCGCGCGCGACCTTGCCTTGCGCTGCGGGGCGGTGGTCGCAGTATCCGGCCCTGTGGACTATATCACCGATGGTGTGCAGGCGTTCCGTGTGGCCAATGGCGATTCACTGATGCCGCGTGTCACGGCCTTGGGCTGTTCGCTGAACGGGGTGATCGCCGCGTTTCTGGTGGGCCAACCCGCCCTGCCCGCTACCGTTGCGGCGCTGGCCTACTACGGGCTGTCCGGGGAGCGGGCTGCGCAAAAAGCCAAAGGCCCCGGCAGTTTTCAGGTGGCGTTTCTGGACGCGCTTTACACCCTGTCTCCGCAGGAGGTGACCGCAGGCGCACGGGTCGTCCGCGCATGATGGGGCCGATTTATGTGATCACTGACCCCGATGCAGACCTTTGCGTTGCCGAACAGGCGCGCGCGGCGGCGCGGGGAGGGGCCGTATGGGTGCAACTGCGCGACAAGACCGCACCCGACTATGATCTGGCCGCTCTGGTGCGTCTGCTGCTCCCGGAAATGGCCGGACTGGGCGCGTTGCTGATCGTAAATGACCGTGTCGAGGTTGCGCTGGCGACCGGTGCCGATGGGTTGCACATCGGGCAGGGCGATGGCGATGTCGCGGCAATCCGCCAGCGAATGCCCCCCGGCATGATACTCGGCCTGTCCATCGAGACGGTGGCGCAAACGCGCCTGATCCCGCCGGGGGTCGATTACATTGGCGCAGGCCCGGTGCGCGCCACGCCAACCAAGCCCGACCATGCTGCCCCCATCGGCTTTGACGGGCTGGCGCAGATCGTGGTGGCCACTGCCCTACCCACCTATGCCATCGGCGGCCTGAAGCCCGGGGATGCAGGCGCGGTGCGCGCCACTGGGGCCGTCGGCATGGCCGTGGTAAGCGCCGTGACCCGCGCGCCCGACCCCGAGGCCGCAACCCGCGCCCTGCTGGCAGAATGGTGGGCGGCATGATCCCCAACATCTTGTCAATTGCAGGCTCTGATCCGTCAGGCGGCGCAGGCGTTCAGGCCGATATCAAGGCCATCTCGGCCAATGGCGGCTATGCCATGGCGGCGATCACCGCGCTGACGGCGCAGAACACCCAAGGTGTGTTCGGCGTGGAAATGATCCCGCCGGATTTCGTGGCGGCACAGATCACGGCAATCCGCGCCGATATCCGTGTGGACGCAGTCAAGATCGGGATGCTGGGTGGCGAGGCAATCATCCGGACGGTTGCTGACGCGCTATCCGGTCTAACAGCTCCCATCGTGCTGGACCCGGTGATGGTCGCAAAAAGCGGGGACCGCCTGTTGCAGGCATCTGCAGTTGCCGCCTTGCGGGCAGTTCTGGCGATGGCAACCGTCATCACCCCAAACCTGCCCGAAGCCGCCGATCTGCTGGGCGTGCCCGAGGCTTTGAGCCGCGCTGAAATGCAGGCGCAAGCCCACGCTCTGTTGGCATTGGGCGCACAGGCGGTGATGCTGAAAGGCGGCCATCTGCCAGGGGATGATTGCCCCGATCTGCTGGCCAGCGCGGCAGGCGAGATTTGGCTGCCCGGCCCGCGCCATGCAACCCGCAAGACACACGGCACCGGCTGCACACTTTCCTCTGCAATGGCCACCTTTTTGGGCCATGGCCTTTCCCTGCCCGAAGCAGCGACGTGCGCCAAGGCCTATGTCGCCCGCGCCATCGCCACCGCCGATGCTCTGACGGTCGGTATGGGCCACGGCCCCACCCACCACTTTCACGACCTGTTCGAAGGAAACAGCCCATGACACGCCCCATCTCTGATCTCACCGTTCTTGTCACCGGCGCTGGTCGCGGCCTTGGCGCCGTTATCGCCCGATCGTTCCACCGTGAAGGCGCAAGGGTCGCCATCAACTACCGCAACAGCCAAGCTGCGGCCGAGGCGCTGGCCACTGAACTTGGCCCGCGTGCCGCCGCGTTTCGCGCTGATGTGACTGACCCCGCGCAGGTGGCGGCAATGGTCGATCAGATCACGGATCACTTTGGTGCCCCGGATGTGCTGGTCCACAACGCCTTGGCAGATTTCGCCTTTAACGGCGATGCCAGAACACATCTTGACCGGCTGCGTTGGGCGGATATCGCGCGGCAGACCGAAACGGCGGTCGGTGGCACACTGAACTGCCTTACCGCGATGCAGGCCCACTGGGCGGCACAGAGCTTTGGCAGGGTCATCACGATCGGCACAAACCTGATGCAAAACCCCGTCGTGCCCTATCACGACTACACCGCAGCAAAGGGAGCGCTGCTGGCCTTTACGCGCACGGCAGCCAAGGAATTGGGGCCGATGGGCATCACGGTCAACATGGTATCGGGTGGGCTGTACGCACGACCGATGCCAGTGCTGCCACGCCGGATACGGTGTTCGACGTCATCGCATCCCAAACCCCGCTGGGCCGGGTGACAACACCGGAAGACATGGCCGATGCGGTGCTGTTCTTTGCGTCGCCCTGGGCGCGGGCAGTAACGGGGCAGAACCTGATCGTCGATGGTGGCCTTGTGTTCGGGTAAGAGATCGCCCCAGGGTTCCAGCGCCACTGACGCTGGAACCCTGCGATCACCAAAATTCGA
Organism: Rhodobacter sp.; assembly: GCA_013824045.1. Lineage (GTDB taxonomy): Bacteria > Pseudomonadota > Alphaproteobacteria > Rhodobacterales > Rhodobacteraceae > Paragemmobacter. The sequence goes on from PNND01000185.1 coordinate 4,814, forward strand.
CGCGACCAGTGAGCGTGCGCGCTCCCCCAAACGCAAAAAGCCCCCGCTTCTCAGGGGGGCTCGTCAAACGTTGAGGTGGCGTTGAGGTAAAACAGCGGGCACTATACACAAGTGTTTTTGTCGGAATCCAAGTCTTTGATAACACTGGAAGATTTGGTTGCGGGGACAGGATTTGAACCTGTGACCTTCAGGTTATGAGCCAAAACCCCAGCGATTCCAATAGCTTAGACATTTCAACGACTTACGCGCCAAGCCTTTGATAAGGCACGATTTCGACCCTTGCAGCCACCAGCATTCGCCCGGATTGACCTGCAAAACCGGCGCGAAACGCGCAGTCGCAGGTTGATGTGGCGTTGATGTAGCCTTTGCCCTGCCCTGCCGGATCATAAT
>PNND01000084.1 GCA_013824045.1 Rhodobacter sp.
GATCTGGGCGGGGCGAGCCTTGCCGGGGCAAGGTTGCTGGTGCTGGAAACCGTGGCGCTGGATGATCTGCGCGACCGGCCCGCGCAGGGGTTCGAGGATGCTTGCTCCCGGCTGTCATCGGCCGGGGCCGTGCTGGAGCGGGGCAAGATCCCCGAAGTGGCTGAAGCGATGGGTCTGGCGGCGGCGCTGTTCACCGCCGAGGCCTATGGCATCTGGCGCGAGGTGATCGAGGCCGCGCCGCAGAAGATGTTTCCACGCATTCTGGAACGGTTCCGGTCAGGTGGGGCGTTTTCCGGTGCGGATTACATCGCAGGCTGGCGGCGGTTGGAGGTGCTGCGCAAGGCATGGGCCGACAAGACGGCCGCTTATGACGCAGTCATCCTGCCGACATCGGCCATCCTGCCGCCGCAGGCGGATCGGCTGATGACCGATGACAACTACTATGTGACGGAAAACCTGCTGGCGCTGCGCAACACGCGGATCGGCAATCTGATGGGCTTATGCGGGCTGACGCTGCCCACGATGCAACCATCCTGCGGGATCAGTTTCCTTGCGGCGCCCTATCAGGAAGAGCGTCTACTGCGGCTGGGGTCAGCGGCATCGCGCGCCCTGCGCTAGGCAGACGGGTCGCAAAAGCCACAGGATGACGGCCCAAGTTGTGCCGTGGCTTGCGTTTTTCTGGACCGCCGCGCGCGGGTTGGTTATCGTAAGATGAAACGGGGCGATACGACCCCGGTATTGAGGCATGAATGCAGTTTCCTGAGCGGTTTTCGAGCCTGCCAGATTACGCATTTCCGCGTTTGCGGAAATTGCTCGACCCCCATCAGCCGGGGGCCGAGCCGATTTCCATGACGATCGGCGAACCCCGCCATCCGATGCCGGATTTTGTGGCCGAGGTGATGGCCCAGAACATCGGTGGTTTCGCGATCTATCCGCCGAATGACGGCACACCGGAATTGCTGGCCGCGATTTCGGGCTGGGTGCACCGGCGCTATGGTGTGGCGCTGGGCGAGGACCGGCTTATGGTCCTGAACGGCACGCGCGAGGGGCTGTTCAACGCCGCCGTCGCCCTGTGCCCGGAAACCAAAGGCGGCAAGCGCCCGGTCGTTCTGATGCCCAACCCGTTCTATCAGGTCTATGCGGTGGCCGCGCTGGCGATGGGGGCAGAGCCGGTCTATGTTCCTGCCACGGCGGCAACCGGGTTCTTGCCTGATTACGCCGCCCTGCCGCCTGATGTTCTGGACCGGACGGCGATTGTCTATCTGTGCTCCCCTGCCAATCCACAGGGGGCGATTGCCTCACGCGATTATCTTGCCACGCTGCTGAAACTGGCGGAACAGCACGATTTCCGTGTCTTTTCCGACGAGTGCTATTCCGAGATCTGGCGCGATGCCCCGCCTCCTGGTGGGCTGGAGGTGGCGCAGGCCATCGGCGCGAACCCGGAACGGATCTGCGTGTTCCATTCGCTGAGCAAGCGGTCGAACCTGCCCGGCCTGCGTTCTGGATTTGTTGCGGGCGGGCCAGACAGCATCGCCCGCATTCGCCAGTTGCGCGCCTTTGCCGGTGCGCCCCTGCCCCTGCCCGTGCAGCGCGTCAGCGAGCGGGCCTGGTCAGACGAGGCGCATGTGGTGGCCAATCTGGCGCTTTATCAGGAAAAGTTCCGCATCGCGGATGAGGTGTTCGCCGGCGTGCAGGGATTTCAGAACCCCGAAGGCGGGTTCTTCCTGTGGCTGCCAGTCGAAGATGGCGAGGAAGCGGCGGTGAAGCTGTGGGTGCAGGTGGGCGTGCGCGTTCTGCCGGGCGCCTATCTTTCGCGTGAGGCCGGGGGTCAGAACCCCGGCAAAGGATATATCCGGGTCGCCTTGGTGGCCCCAAAAGACGAGATGCAGCGCGGCCTGATCCGGCTTCGCGACTGCATATATGGGTGAGGGACTTCAGTATGGCATCCTATCAGGCACGGCAGCGTGATCCCCTTCTGGATCAGAACATGCAGGCGATGCTGGAACGGCGCGGGCGCGAGCTTTTGGGGCTGGTGCTCTTGGGCGTGGCGTTCCTCTTTGTGCTGATGCTGTGGTCCTATTCGCCGGATGATCCGGGCTGGATGGTGGCGACGGATGAGCCTGCCAAGAACATTCTGGGCCGCTTTGGTGCTGCGCTTTCCTCGACGCTGATCATCATCGGCGGGCGGGGCATCTGGGCCGTGCCATTGATCATGGGGGCATGGGGGCTGCGCTTCATGCTGCATCGCGGATCGGAACGGGCGCTGGGGCGGATCGTCTTTGCCGTGATCGCAGTGGCGCTGTGTTCGGTCTATGCGGCATCGCTGGTGCCGGGGGCAAACTGGCCGCATTCCTTTGGGCTGGGCGGGCTGTTCGGCGATACGGTGCTGGGCGCGCTGATCGGGATCGTTCCCGGCGGGGCCGGGATCAGCCTGAAGATCGTGTCCTTGCTGGTCGGCCTTGGCATGCTGGCGATGCTCTTGTTTGTCATGGGTTTTGACATGCAGGAGCTGCGCGTGGCCGGGCGATTTATGATGGTTGGATCGGTGCTGGCCTATTCGCAGGCCATGGCGCTTGCGGGCAAGGGCGCGCAGGGCACTGCGCGAGCTGCGCAAGCGATGCAGGAGCGCCGCCGTGCGGCGATGGCCCATCGGCAGGAGGTGGGGGATGCCCGCCGCTACAGCGCCGCGCTGCCGGAAGCGGCGCCTGTCGCGCCGCGCGGCGGGATGGTGCGCCGCCCGATGGCGGAACCTGCCGCCTCTCCGGCGCAGGGTTCGGGCGACTGGGGCCGCCCGGCACAGCTTCGGGCCGAGCCGCGTTATACCGCGCCGTTGGCTGAGGCACCGCACTATGCCCAATCCAAGGAAAAGCTGGGCCTGCTCGCCCGGATGCCCAATCTGATGCGCCGTCTGGCCGACCCGGAGCCGGAACTGGTGGAGCCGCAGCACCTGAACTTTGCCGATGACATGCAGCCGGATGAAGACCGCATCCGCGCCCGCATCTCGGACGTGATCAAGGCGCGTATCCGCAATCCCGGTGGCCCGGTTTCCGCCGTGCAGGCCGCCGTGCAGCGGCGCGAACCGGCCCTGCGCCGGGGGCCGCAGCCGATGATCTTCAAGCCCGAGCCGCGCGCCGCCGTGGCCTTGCCGCCAGAACCCCCGGTCTTTGCGCAGGCCGCGCCTACCATGGCCGCGGCGATCCCGCCTTTGGGTGCGGCCCTGCGTGGGGTGGATATGCCCCCCGCCCTGCCGCAGCACGAGATGGAACCTGATTGGCCGCAGGCAGAGAACATGTTCCGCGGCGATGATGCCGAGGATTGGGCCGACGACATTGACGACATGGAGTCCGATTACGATCTTGCCCCGGCCCCACGGGCACCGGTCGTGGCGGATCGCCGCGCGGTGGTTCAGCACGGGATCAAGAAGCCCGCCGCCCCGTCGCGGCAGGCGATGGCCGAAGCGCAGCCGCGTCTGCGGTTTGAGGAAACCCAGCAAATCTATGAACTTCCGCCGCTGTCACTGCTGACCGCACCGGTGAAGCTGGAGCGCACCACGCTGTCGGACGAGGCGCTGGAGGAAAACGCGCGGATGCTGGAAAGCGTGCTGGATGATTACGGCGTGAAGGGTGAGATCGTTTCGGTCCGGCCCGGCCCCGTGGTGACCATGTACGAACTGGAACCCGCGCCGGGGTTGAAGGCATCCCGTGTGATCGGGCTGGCCGATGACATTGCGCGCAGCATGTCGGCCCTGTCGGCGCGCGTGTCTACCGTGCCGGGGCGCACGGTGATCGGGATCGAACTGCCCAATGCGCATCGTGAAAAGGTGGTGCTGCGGGAAATCCTTTCGGCGCGCGACTTTGGTGACAGCAACATGCGCCTGCCGCTTGCGCTGGGCAAGGATATCGGGGGGGAGCCGGTGGTGGCGAACCTTGCCAAGATGCCCCACCTGCTGATCGCCGGGACCACGGGTTCGGGCAAGTCGGTCGCGATCAACACGATGATCCTGTCGCTGCTTTATAAGCTGACGCCGGAGGAGTGCCGGTTGATCATGATCGACCCCAAGATGCTGGAACTGTCGGTTTATGATGGGATTCCGCATCTGCTCAGCCCCGTTGTGACGGACCCGAAAAAGGCCGTCGTCGCCCTGAAATGGGTGGTGGGCGAGATGGAGGAACGCTATCGCAAGATGTCCAAGATGGGCGTGCGCAATATCGAAGGCTTCAACGGCCGGGTGCGCGAGGCGCTGGCCAAGGGCGAGATGTTCAAGCGCACGATCCAGACCGGATTTGACGAGGATACAGGCGAGCCGGTGTTCGAGACCGAGGAGTTCGCCCCGGTTACCCTGCCCTATATCGTTGTGATCGTTGACGAAATGGCCGACCTGATGATGGTTGCGGGCAAGGAGATCGAGGCGTGCATCCAGCGTCTGGCGCAGATGGCGCGGGCATCGGGCATTCACCTGATCATGGCAACGCAGCGGCCTTCGGTCGACGTGATCACCGGCACGATCAAGGCGAACTTCCCCACCCGGATTTCGTTCCAGGTGACCAGCAAGATCGACAGCCGCACGATCCTTGGCGAGCAAGGGGCGGAACAGCTGCTGGGCATGGGGGACATGCTTTATATGGCGGGTGGTGCGCGGATCACGCGGATCCACGGGCCTTTTGTGAGCGATGAAGAGGTTGAGGAAATCGTCAACCATCTGAAGAGCTTTGGCCCGCCCGCCTATATGTCTGGCGTGGTTGAGGGGCTGGAGGATGATAAGGCGGATGACATCGATCTGGTCCTTGGTCTTGGCGGTGGAGAGGGGGATGATTCCCTTTACGATCAGGCAGTTGCCATCGTGGCAAAGGATCGGAAATGTTCCACGAGCTATATCCAGCGCAAGTTGGGGATCGGCTATAACAAGGCCGCGCGACTGGTGGAGCAGATGGAAGAACAGCATGTCGTGACCCGCGCGAACCATGTGGGCAAGCGCGAGATTCTTGTTCCCGAGGCCTGAAATCCGTAACGATCTGGTTAAGGCAGGGCCGTCCCATTGGGGCGGCCTTGTGCTTTTTGCGGCCTGTTGCTAGGTCCGGCGCTTGCGGAAAAGGGCTGTGCGATGAAGGTCTTGCGGGCGATCAACGGGTTGGAGGAACTGGTTCAGGCGGGGCTGGTTGC
>PNND01000010.1 GCA_013824045.1 Rhodobacter sp.
GGTTTTCCTTGATCTGTCCCAGATCGAAGCCGAAATGCTGCGCCTCTTGCGCGGCAACGGCACCAAAGGCCAAGGCGGAAATGGCGGCGACAGCAATGGCGATGACAGCCAGGATGACAACGGCGGCGATACCGACGATGACGACAAAGATGCCATGAACGGCAGCGACAGCAACGGCGCAAACGGCGGCGACAGCGACGGTGGTGACAGCAACGGCGGCGACAGCTGATCGCCAACCTGACAGGCAAGAAGAGCAAAAAGCGCCGGCCCATCGGGCCGGCGCATCCAACTGGCCACCCTGCCCGTGCAACCCCAGTGGCATCTGCACCGTCACGCAAGACCTCAAGCAAAAGGTGCCCCCTGATCCCTTTCCCAACGCAGAAGGCCCCACCGATCCGGCGGGGCCTTCTGCTTCAGGGAACCCGTGCCACCCTTACTTCACCGCGGGGTCACAAAGTGCCGACGCCTCCAGCAACCCCGCGCCGAACACCTCATCCGACCCTTCCGCGCCCAGATCACGCGCCTGCGCCTTCAACGCGGCCGCCACCTCATCCGGCGTCAGCGCTGGGGTCTGGGACAGCATCACCGCCGCCGCCGCCGTGACAAAGGGCACCGCATAGGATGTGCCGGTCTTGCCCCGCGCGCCCCGGATCGAGGTCGCGGCCAGCAGCCCCACCCCCGGCGCTGCCAGATCGATGTGCTCCCCGCGCTGCGCCTCGCGATAGACACGCCCCCGCGCATCCACCGCCGTCACTGCCAGCACGCCCGGATGTGCCGCCGGCCAAGCGGGCGGCGCCTCTGGCCCGGCATTCCCCGCCGCCGCCACGATCACCACGCCTTCCGGCCCCGCCATCGCATCCAGCGCCGCCTGCAGCACCCCGTTTTCCGGCCCGGCCAGCGACAGATTTATCACCCGCACGCCCCGCCCGCGCAGCAGGTCCAGCCCGCGCAACAGCGACGGCACATCGGCCCGCTCATCGCCTGCCACGTCCGAGAATACATCCACCGCAATCACCTCGGCCTCGGGAATAAGCCCGGGCACTCGGCTGTCCTCAGCCCCCACCAGCAGCGACGTGACCGCCGTGCCATGCACCGCCGCCGACGGGTCCAGCGTTGCGTCGGCCAGCCGCACCACCTCCAGCCGCGCGCCGGTCAGGATGTCATGTCCGTCATTCACACCCGTATCGATCACGCCCACCGGCACCTGCACCCGGCAGGACCCCAACCGTTCCCCCGGCCAACCGACAAGGTTCAGCGCCGAGCAGTTTTCATGCGTGCAGGACGCCTCGGCCTCTTGCACCCCTGCCCCCTGTCCGGCGCGGTAGAAATGGTTGAAATCCGCACCCTCCCCGCCCGGCAGCGCCCGCACCCGCTCCCGCGCTGCCTCTAGCCCAAGCGGCCCCGGCACCCGCAACCGCGTCAGGCGCAGTCCGATACTTGAAAGCTCCTCGTCCGAGATCACCTCGAACCCTTCCACTTGCAGCTGCGTCAGCGCCGCATCCGTCAGATCGCTTACCACCACCTCATCCGCTGCGGCCAAGGGCGGCGGCGGCGGCGCAGCAACCCGCTGCCGCTGCTGCCGGCGGGGGGTGTCATTCGACCCGCCGCCATTCCCGAACCCGCCCCCAGAGTCGTCCGAGTCCCCGCCATTGTCATCCGAGTCGCCGCCATTGTCCTGCGCGTGCGCCACCCCGCCCGCGATGCCACCCTCGAAGGGAAGCACTTCCGGCATCGGCAGGATGAGGGAGGACAGCAGCAAGGCCGTCAGCATGCGCTGGGTCATTTCGGAAATCCGTCCACAGGGGCGATGGGTTCAAGGCGAACAGGCCTGAACCCATAACGTTGTAATGCGCCAACTATTCCAGACTGCCGCAACTTTTTGGGGGGAGCCATGAAAAAGGGGCGGGCATCAGCTGCCCACCCCTCTATTCCCTGCCCTTGATCAGCGATCACCCCACCCGGTAATTCGGGCTTTCACGCGTGATCTGCACATCATGGACATGGCTTTCCTTCAGCCCCGCCCCGGTGATCCGCACGAACTGGCACTTGGTCCGCATCTCGGCCACGGTCGCATTGCCGGTATAGCCCATCGCCGCCCGCAGGCCGCCCACCATCTGATGGATCACCGCCGCCGCGCTGCCCTTATAGGGCACTTGCCCCTCGATCCCTTCGGGCACCAGCTTGTCACTCGCCGCATCCTTCTGGAAATACCGATCCGCCGATCCCCGCGCCATCGCGCCAAGGCTTCCCATCCCGCGATAGGCCTTGAACGACCGACCGTTCCACAAGATCACCTCGCCCGGCGATTCATCCGTCCCTGCAATCGCCGACCCGACCATTGCGCAGGATGCCCCCGCCGCAATCGCTTTCGCGAAATCGCCCGAATACTTGATCCCGCCATCCGCGATCACTGGAATATCCCCCGCCGCGCGGGCCGAATCCATGATCGCCGTCAACTGCGGCACACCCACACCCGCCACGATCCGCGTCGTGCAGATGGACCCCGGCCCGATCCCCACCTTCACCGCATCCGCGCCCGCCCCGATCAGCGCACGCGTCGCCTCACCCGTCGCCACATTGCCCGCCACCACCTGCACGGTGTTCGACAGTTTCTTGATCCGCTCCACCGCAATCGCCACGCCCTCAGAATGGCCATGCGCAGTATCGATCACCACCATGTCCACACCCGCATCGATCAGCGCCTGCGACCGCTCGAACCCAGCATCCCCCACGGTAGACGCCGCCGCCACCCGCAGCCGCCCCAATTCATCCTTGCAGGCCTGCGGGTTCAGCACCGCCTTTTCGGTATCCTTCAACGTCAAAAGGCCCGTGAGCTTGCCCGTTCCATCCGTCACCAACAGCTTCTCGATCCGCCGCGCCTTCATCAGGCTGATCGCCTGCTCCCGGTCCACCGGCTCGCGCAACAGCGCCAGATTTTCCGATGTCATCATCACCGATACCGGCGTCCGGTCATCGCTCGCAAAGCGCATGTCGCGGTTGGTCACGATGCCCAGCACGCGCCCCTGCCCATCCACCACCGGAAAGCCGGTGATATTGTAGCGCTCCATCAACGCTTTGGCATCGGCCAGCGTCTGATCGGGCGTCAGCGTGATCGGCGAATAGACCACGCCGCTTTCAAACCGCTTCACCCGCCGCACTTCCCGCGCCTGCGCTGCGATGTCCAGATTGCGGTGGATCACCCCGATCCCGCCCGATTGCGCCATGGCAATCGCCATCCGCCCCTCGGTCACCGTATCCATCGCGCTCGACAGCAGCGGGATGTTCATCCGGATCGATTTCGTCACGAAAGTCGACGTATCCGCCTCGCTCGGCAACACGCTCGACGCGGCCGGAACCAGCAGGACATCATCAAAGGTAAGGGCCTCGCGAATCTCCATCACCGTCTCCATGGAAATGTCCGTTTGGCGGTTCCCCTTTTCATGCGAAAGCAAGGGATGCAAGGGCAAATGCCGCCCTCTTGCACCCACCTTCGTCCCGTGCAGATTGGCCGCTACCGGAACAGGAGCTTCCCTTGCGCGTCGCCATTGTCGAAAACACCCGCGTCACCCATCACGGTCAGGTCGGCATCGCCCTGCATGAGGCGGCGGCCACGATCGACCTCTACAAACCCTTCGCCGATGGTCGCCTGCCGCAGCCGGGAAGTTTCGATGCGCTGGTGGTCTTTGGCGGCGAACAGTCGGCGCGCGATGACCACACCCATCCCTACCTTCCCGCCCTCGCCGCGCTGATGGCTGAAAGCGGCGCGCGGGGCCATGCGGTTCTGGGCATCTGCCTAGGCGCGCAGCTTCTGGCGCGGGGCCTCGGCGCGGAAAACCGCCTCGGTGCCGCGCCGGAATTCGGCTGGTGCGATGTCACGCTGACCGAGGACGGACGCACAGACCCGGTGCTGTCCCACCTGCCCGCGACCTTCCCGATCTTTCAATGGCATTCCGATACCTTCACCCTGCCCGATGGCACCACGCGCCTTGCAGCCTCCAGCGCCGCCACAAACCAAAGCTTCCGCATCCACCGCGCCACCTACGGCATGCAGTTCCATTTCGAGGCCTCCCGCGCCGTCGTGGCCGACTGGAACCGCCAATTTCCCGAAGCCGTGGAACGCAACAGCCCCGGCTGGCTCGATGTCCACCACCCGGCCCATGCCCCGGTGGCAGGCGCGCAGGCCGATGCCGCAGGCCTTGCCATCGCCCGCGCCTGGGTCGCGCTGATCTGATCCGGCAAAGCGAAATCTAACGCAGATTTCGCGCCGTTTTCTGACACAGAAAACGGAGGAAAAACGCGCGCAACCCCCGGAATTTGCGTCAAATTCCGCCGCGAAGTCTGCGTCAGACTTCGCTTCTCCGGCCCCTCAGGCCTCTGCCGCATTCGTCTTTGCCGCCAACTGCCCGCTGCCCCACAGCGTGATCACCCGCCACGCGATCACCGGCACCACACCCAGCGACACCACCAGCACCCCCATCCCCGCCAGATCGAACCCCAGCGCGAACAGGGCCGAGGCGTAGGCCACCAGTGGAAAGGTCAACGCCCCCCACATCGCGCTGAATCCAGCCTCCAGCAGCCACCTTCCTGAAATCACCAAAGCCAGCAGGATCAGCGTCGCAAGCGCCAGCGCCACCAAGGGCAGCACCGGTATCCCGACCCCCGCCCCCACCGTGGCCAAAAGGCTCGCTGGTGCCAGATGGATCGCCAAGAGCGGCCGCAGCGGCGCGGGTGGAATGCGCCGCACCAGCTGCACCGCACTCGCCCCCCAGATCACCAGCGCCACCGCGCCCGTCGCCCAGACCAGCGCCACCGCCAACCCCGGCCAATCCACCCATGGCGCGGCAATACCCCCCACGATGAACCCCACGAAACTCAGATGCCAGCCGGGGTTCACCACCCGCGCCTCGGCAGGCAACCGCGCCATCACAAGAACCGTCACCCCCGCCAGCACCAGATGCGCCAGCAGCGCCACAACCAGCACGCCCTGCGCCAACCCCACTGCAACAGGTGCCAGCGCGGCAGCTAGCGCCATCCCCCCCATGGTCATGGCGGCCAACCCCATCCGCCCCGGCAGCACCTTCAGATCATCCAGCACCACCGACACCCGCCGCGCCATCTTTGCCCCATAGGAAAAGACCGCATAGCCCCA
>PNND01000356.1 GCA_013824045.1 Rhodobacter sp.
GGGCAAATCACCCGCGCGCCCATCGCCAACCCCTCGACCCCGTCACCCAGCGCCACAACCCGCCCGCACAGGTCAGACCCCTGAATGCGCGGCAAGCGCATCGCCCCGGCCCATCCCGCCGCCCGTCCCTCACCGCCATACCAGCCGACGCGGGTGTTGATGTCGGTCATGTTCACGCCCGCCGCCAGCACGCGCACCAGCACCTCGCCTGCACCGGGACGCGGCACCGGAATATCATCACGCCAGACCAGCGCCTCTGGCCCGCCATGGCGGGTCAGTTGCACACCGGACATGGTGGCCGGGATCGTCATGCCCGGATACGTGCGTTGGTCGCATCCCACAGCGGCGCATCCTCGCAGACCACTGCCGGGTAACGCTCGCCGAAGATCTCCACCTCGACCGCGGTTCCCGGCACCGCGAGCTCCGCCCGCAACATCCCCAAGGCCACGACCTTGCCGATCCGATGCCCGAAATACCCGCTCGTGGTTTCCCCAACGACCGCGCCATTGTGCCAGATCGTGCTCATGTAAGGCGGATCGCACTCCCCAGCCTCCACGGTCAGCGTCACAAACCGCTTCGCCACGCCGCGCTGCTTTTCCGTCGCCAGCGCCGCCTTGCCACGGAAGTCCTTGTTCCAATCAACGAAACGCTCCAGCCCGCCCTGAAGCACAGTGTAATCGGTCGAAAGGTCCCCCTTCCACGCCCGATAGCCCTTTTCCACCCGCAAGCTGTTCAGCGCGAACATCCCGAACGGGCGCAGCCCCAAAGGCCGGCCCGCCGCCATCACGGCATCAAAAACCGCCGCCGTATCCGCCACGCGGCTGTGAATCTCCCAGCCCAACTCGCCTGCGAAACTCACCCGCATCAGAAACACCGACCGCCCTGCGATCCGCCCTTCTTGCCAGGTCAGCCAGCCCTTGGCCAAATCGGCCTCCGCCCCCGCCGCCACCAGCACCTCGCGCGCCTTCGGCCCCGTCAGGATCTGGGTCGACCAGCCTTCGGTTTCATCCACCAGCGACAGACCGTCGGGCAGCGTCGACAGCAGCCATTCCTTGTCATGCATCTGCGCCGTGGCGGCGGTGATCAGCAGCAGATCCTCCTCACCCAGCCGCGCGACCGACATCTCGGTGACGATCCGCCCCATCTCATCGGCGAAATAGGCCAGCCCCAGCCGCCCGACCGACGGCACCTTGCCCGTGATCTGCGCTGACAGCCACGCCACCGCGCCCGGCCCGCTCACCCGGAAGCGGCTGAACCCCGGCAGGTCCAGAATGCCGCAGGCATCCCGCACCGCAAGGCACTCGTCCCGCACCGCACCGAACCACGGGCCTTCCCGGTCCCATGTCCGCTGCGCGTCCTCGCTCACATCATCCCCGGGCCGCGCATACCACAGCGCCCGCTCCCAGCCATTATAGGGCCCGAACTGCGCGCCCATCGCCGCCGTGCGGTCATGCACCGCCGACAGCTTCTTCCCCCGGCCCACGGGCCAGACGTGATGTGGGAAATGGATGGCATATTCATGCCCATAAACCTCCATCCCCTTGGCCACGCAATAGTCGGGATCCTCGAACCCAGTGAAACGGCGCGGATCGCAGGACCACATGTCCCATTCCGTCGCCCCCTCTGTCACCCATTCCGCCAGAACCTTGCCAGCACCGCCCGCCTGACAAATGCCAAAGGTGAAGACGCAGGCCTCAAAGGCATTCGGCACCCCAGGCATAGGCCCAATCAATGGGTTGCCATCAGGGGTATAGGGGATTGGCCCGTTGATCACCTTGGTCAGATTGGCCTGCGCCAGCAGCGGCACCCGCGCCATGGCATCGTTGATGTGCCATTCAAGCCGCTCCAGATCATCCGGGAACAGTTGGAACGAGAAATCTTCCGGCATCGGATCATCAGGCGTGGCCCAATGCGCGCGGCAATTGCCCTCATAGGGGCCAAGGTTGAACCCGTATTTCTCCTGCCGCAGGTAATAGCTCGAATCCACATCCCGCAGCAGCGGCAACTTCGCCCCCGCAGCCTTGGACCAGCTTTCCAGTTCCGGGATCGTGTCGAACAGCATGTATTGATGGCTCATCACCATCATCGGCAGGTCACGGCCAAACATCTTGGCCACGTCGCGCGCATAATACCCGGCGGCATTCACCACGATCTCGCAGCGGATTTCGCCCTTGGGCGTCTCGATCACCCACTCATCGCCCTCACGCCGCACGCCCGTCGCCGGGCAGAACCGCTCGATCCGCGCCCCCATCTGGCGCGCGCCCTTGGCCAGCGCCTGCGTCAACTGTGCGGGGTCGATATCGCCATCATAGGGGTCATACAGCGCCCCGGTCAGATCATGCGTCTCAAGGAACGGATAGCGCGACTTGATTTCATCAGGGCCAAGAATGTTCAGGTCCATCCCCTGATAGCGCCCCATCCCAACCACGCGCTTGAATTCCTGCAACCGTTCCTTCGAATGCCCCAACCGCACCGACCCGGTCACATGGTAGTTCATCGGATAATCCACCGCCGCGCCAAGGCCCCGGTACAATTCGGCCGAATAGCGCTGCATGTTCATGATCGACCAGCTTGACGAAAAGGTCGGCACATTCCCCGCCGCATGCCAAGTGGACCCGGCCGTCAATTCGTTCTTTTCCAGAAGGACGCAATCCGTCCACCCGGCCTTGGCCAGATGGTAGAGCGCCGACGCCCCCACAGCCCCCCCGCCGATAATGACCACCCGCGCGCTTGTGGGAAATTCCGCCATGACATCCTCCGTCAGCCCGCTCTGCAGGCCCATTCCAATGCACAGGATGACAGCCCACCCCGCCCCTTTCAATTCGCCGTAGACCAGCCTATTGATCGGAAAACCCGATTAGGGAGCATCCATGCAGATCGATCTTCTCGACACCTTCCTCGATCTTGTCGAAACCCGCAGCTTCAACCGCAGCGCTGAACGGCTGGGCGTCACGCAATCCACCGTTTCGGCCCGCATCGCGGCGCTGGAACAGGCGCTGGGGTCAAAACTCTTCACCCGCTCGCGCTCAGGCACCGACCTCACCGTCGAAGGCACGCGCTTTGAACCCCATGCCCGCACCCTCCGCCATGAATGGCACGAGGCGCGGCGGCGCATCCAGGTCCCCGACCGCGCCGCACATCTGATCCGCCTTGGCATCCAGAACGACCTCGCCGCCCAGCATATCGGCGAATGGATCGCCGATTTCCGCCGCACCCTGCCCGATACCGCCTTCTACATCGAACCTGACTACTCCAATCAGATGTGCGCCGATGTCCTCACCGGTACGCTCGATTTTGCGGTGATGTATTCGCCCAAACCCCACCCCGATCTGCATTTCTCGGAACTGGGCGAGGTGCTCTATCGCATGGTCAGCACTGACACCGACCGCCGCGCCGAGGTCAGCCCCGACAGCTTCATCTTCGCCCATTTCTCGCCGCTGTTCCAAACCATGCATCGTGAGTTGATGCCGGAATTCGCCTCCGCCGCCGTCTCGGTAGGCCAAAGCGCCACGGTGGCCTCGCTCCTGTACGCGATGGGCGGCACCGGCTATGTGCTCGACCGCACAGCGACCCAACTCATCGCCGCTGGCAAGGTGCGCGAGGTGACCGATGCCCCCGTCCTGCGCCAGCCGGTCTATGCCGCCACCCACCTCCGCCACCGGGTGACACCGCTGCACCGCAAACTCCACCGGATCGTGCAGCGCCGCCTGTCGGGCCGTGCCGTGCTGCCCCCCAGTCCGTAGGTCGCTCACCGCTTACCAACCCCTCACCAAAGCGCGCGCTGCGTGCATACGCTTGTCTGCACTGCGCGTCTGCACCGCGTGCTGCACACCTTAAACCATCGTCCGCAGCCGATATCCCGGCCCGTGCAGCAACCGGACAAAGGTGATCGGGGCCTCCGCCGTCCATGTCATCCGCTCCGTCACAAAGACCGGCGCGCCCTCTGCCAACCCCAGCGCCGCCGCCTCGTCCCGGCTGGCACCCTCGGCGGAAAAGGCAATATCACCAATGGTATAGGCAACATTCTGCACCAACCATTCATTCGCGCTGACCGCCCCGAAATCAGGGACAACACCCCCCGGAAGAACGCCCGGATTCAACCACCGCACCTCATGCGCAAAAGGCCGCCCCTCCGCCAGATGCAGCGTTTCCACAAACAGCATCGCCACCCCCACCGCCACCCCCATCCGCACCGCCACGGCCATCGGCACCGCCTCCATCCGCTGCGCCAGAACCCGGTGAGAATAACGTTCACCCCGCGCCTCAACCTCTTGCCGGATAATGGAAATTTCCAACGTGGCCTTGCGCACGGGCAGCACCGCCACCCGCGTCCCAGCCTTGCGCCGCCGCTCCAAAAGCCCGCTTTCCGCCAGATCGCGCAGTGCCCGGTTCACCGTCGCCCGCGCCACGCCGAACTCCACCGCCAACGCTTCCTCGCCAGGGATCACCGCCCCCGGCACCCATTCCCGCGCCCGGATGCGGCGCAGCACCTCGGCCCGCACATCCTCCCACCCGGTCATCACGCCCGCTCCCGCAACCCGCGCATCACGGCGCGAAACCGGGCTTCCACAACCTCGCGCGCCACATGCCGCCCGTCCTGCACGATATGCCGCCCGGCCGACCAGACATCCGCCACCAGCGCATCATTTCCTGCAAAAACAAAGGTATCGAGGATCTCATCCCCCCCGCGCCCTTCCAGATGCAGGCTCTCCATATCCAGCGCCACAAGGTCCGCCCATTGCCCCACGGCTATCGCACCAGCCTCGCGCCCAGCCGCCTGCGCCCCGCCTTGCGCTGCGCCGTCCCACAACACCCGGCCTGTCGACCGCGGGCCATCAGCAAGCATCGCCCGCCCCCGGTCGCGGAACCGCTGCGAATACTCCAACAGCCGCAACTCCCCCGAAAGGGTGATCTGCACATTGGAATCCGACCCCACCCCCCAACGCCCGCCCGCACCGAGGTACCGCACCCCGTCAAAGATACCGTCGCCCAGATTGGCCTCGGTGATCGGGCACAGCCCCGCCACCGCACCAGACCGTGCCAGCGCGACCGTCTCGGCCTCTGTCATCTGCGTGCAATGGATCGGGCACCACCGCCCATCCACCCCCGC
>PNND01000058.1 GCA_013824045.1 Rhodobacter sp.
CCGACATTGACAAGGAATCCAAGACGTTCGCGGATTTCCTTCAGGATGGCGCGGGCGATTTCGTTCTTCTGGTTGGTCAGGCTTTCGGGAACGCTGCCGATCCAGGCATAGGCCTCTTTGATGGACATGCGGACGACTTCACCCACATGCAGACCTGCGATCTTGACTGCCAGCGCCTCGGGCTTCAGGCGATAGCCGTGGCAGGTGCCGCAATCGCGGTTGTTCTGATACCGCTCAAACTCTTCGCGCACCCAGTTACTATCGGTTTCGCGATAGCGGCGTTCCATGTTGGGAATGACGCCTTCGAAGACGCGGCTCACTTCGTAGATGCGGCCACCTTCGTCATAGCGAAAGCGGATCTCTTCATCGCCGGAGCCGTGCAGGAAGACCTGATGCACATGGGCTGGCAAGTCTTTCCATTTCTTCTTGGCATCGAATTCGTAGTGTTTCGCAAGGGCCTGGATGGTTTGCGTGAAGTAGGGGCTTTTCGATTTGGCCCAAGGCGCAAGCGCGCCTTGCATCAGGGTCAGCCCCTGATCGGGGACGACAAGGCGTTCGTCGAAGAACAGCTCTACCCCAAGCCCGTCACAGGCCGGGCAAGCGCCGAAAGGTGCGTTGAAGGAGAAGAGACGCGGCTCGATCTCCGAGATGGTGAAGCCTGACACCGGGCAGGCGAATTTCTCCGAATAGGTGATGCGCTGCGGATCGCCCTCGCCCTCGCCCGGCGCGGTTTCGATAATGGCAATGCCATCGGCAAGGTCGAGCGCGGTACGGAAACTGTCGGCCAGACGCGTTTCCAGCCCTTCACGGACGATGATGCGGTCGACGACGACGTCGATGTCATGGCGGAACTTCTTGTCCAGCGTCGGCGGTTCTTCCAACTCATAGAAGGTGCCGTCCACCTTCACGCGCTGGAAACCCTGTTTGCGAAGTTCGAGGAATTCCTTTTTGTATTCCCCCTTCCGGTCGCGGACGATCGGGGCGAGCAGATAGGCGCGGCTGCCCTCAGCCATGGCCATGACGGCATCCACCATGTCCTGCACCTGCATCGCGGTGATGGGCAGGCCGGTGGCGGGGCTGTAGGGGGTGCCCACGCGGGCAAACAGCAGGCGCATGTAATCATAGATTTCGGTTACCGTGCCAACGGTGGAACGGGGGTTCTTTGACGTGGTCTTTTGTTCGATGCTGATCGCGGGGGACAGGCCGCTGATGTGATCGACATCGGGTTTGCCCATCATATCGAGGAACTGCCGCGCATAGGCCGAGAGCGATTCGACATAGCGGCGCTGGCCTTCGGCATAGATCGTGTCAAAAGCGAGCGACGACTTGCCCGAACCGGACAGGCCGGTAATCACAACCAGTTTGTCGCGCGGGATGTCTACATCCACGCCCTTGAGATTGTGTTCGCGCGCGCCGCGCACTTCGATGAACTTCTGTTCGGCCATGCCCATTCCCCCGGACGGATGAGACGTAGATAGGCCATGCGGCGCGAGTCTCCAATGCAAAAAAGTGAACATTAAGTGAACAGATGCAGGTTGTGCCGCGATACGCTCAGGCATTAATCACGATCGGGTGGGGTCTTTACATATTCTTTTTTTTGCATATGTTATGCGCAACACTCCCGGAAGAAAGGTTGCTCCCATGAACCCGATCACGTCCGTTCCCCAAGCCATCGATCTGGCCTCCAAAGGCGAGATCGTCCTTTTGGATGTGCGCGAGGCGGGCGAAGTTGCCACCTCTGGCACGGCGCGGGGGGCGATCCATATTCCGTTGGGCCTGCTGCCCCTGCGCGCGGATCCACGCGCGCCGGACTATGATGCCCGGCTTACAGGAAAGCCCGTCGCGGTGTTCTGTGCAGCGGGGGCACGCGCGGGGCGGGCGGTGGAGCTGCTGCAACGGTTCGGGCATGAGGCCGTAAACATCGGCGGCTTTGGCGATTGGTGCGGTTGCGGCGGGCCGGTGCAGCGTCACGCCTGACGGGCGCGACGTCGGGCCTGCAGGGCGTGAACGGCAATCCCAGCCGCGCAGAGCGGCAGCGCAAAGGCGATCACGCCAGACGGACCCATGCCAGCGATCAGCAGCGCAAGGACTGGCGTGCCCGACGTAGTGCCGAGATTGCCAAGCTGCGCCACCGCACCGGAGGCGCGGGCGCGATCTTCGGCCGTGATGTTCAATTGCGGGATGGCTGCAAAGCTGGCCCCCTGGACGATCCCCATGGCCCCGGCCAGAGCAAAGGCCGCCAGAAGGGTGACCGTCCCCTGCCCCCAGCCTGCCCCAAGCACTAGCGCCGCCACCAACCCGGCAGCGTAGCCCGCCTGCACCATCCGCACGGCGGACATGTAGCTTAGGCCCCACACACCCAAGGTCAGGGAAACAGCGATGGAGAAAAGCGGCATGCCGGCCGCAGCGAAGGCGCGCTGCCCCTCGGGCAACAGGGGGGGGAACAGCGTGAGCAGCGCCACATAAAGTGCGGTGTAGAAGACAAAGCCCATGGCCGGGGCGGCGATGCTGGGCGAGGCATAGATGGTGCCATGCTGGCGGATCAGACCGCCCAACGAGGGCAAGGGTGGCGCGGCGGGGTCCGTTGGAAGAAGGATGTGCAGAATGAGCGCAAGCGCCGCCATCCACCCCGCATGGCCAAGGAAAAGCGCAGTGATGCTACCGTCGGCCAGAAGCGGCGGGGCGACGAGGGCAAGCAGGGCGTAAGTCACACCGAAGAAGCTGCTCCAGAGTGTCATGGCAAGGCCCTGCTGCCGGGGAGGCGCTAGCCCCGCGATCATCGTGGGGCCGACCACAACGATGGCCAGATGCGACACACCTTCCAGAATGCGGGTCAGGATCAGGGCGATGTAGGGGAGCGGCAGGGTTTGCAGCGCGGATACCACCGCGCCGAGCGCCAATGCCGCCACAATGGCGCGACGGGGGCCGATGCGGGCGACAAGGAGCCCTGCCGTGGTGCCGAAGATCAGTCCTACAATCCCGACGATGGACACGATCAGGCCAATGCCCGCCGCCCCTTGTTCGGGATAGCGGGCAGCCATCAGGTCAAAAGCAAAGGACAGCTTGCCGAATTGCGCGGCAGAGCCGAGGCCCGCAAGCCAGAGGGCGAAGATGGTGAGGAGGATGCGCATATCGCCCTGTCTGTTGCGCAGGCGACCCTAGGGCCAAGGGTAGCAGGCTTCAAGCGGGCGAGAATGACATCCTTATGAAGGTCTTGCAACGATCCGGCAACGGTTTAGCATCAAAACGATGACACGCCGCCTGATCCTGATGCTCCTCCTGCTTGCCCCCGCGCCCGCCCTGGCGAGCGATCTTTGCGCGCTGGCGCTGGACATGGAGGCGCGGATTGCCGAAAGGCTGGGCTATATGCCGGGAGCCACCTGCCCGGAGATCGCCTTCGCCCTGCCTGTGGCGGGAGCGGCGCAACGGTCACAGGCCGGGGCTTATGATCCGATGACGGGGCGGATTGACCTTGCGCCTGATCTGGACCTGAGCACGGCCTATGGGCAGAGTTTCCTTTTGCACGAACTGGTTCACGCCGCGCAGTATCGGGCGGGGCGGGATCGCGCAGTGCCCTGCCCCGCCGCGCTGGAAGCGGAGGCATATCGCGAACAGGCCGATTTCCTAGTGGAAGCCGGCCTGTCACGCGAGGCTGTGCTGACGCGCGCGCTTGGCGCGCAACTGGGCAGCTGCCAGGCCCCCGAATACTAGAAGTGCAGCGCGCGGCCGTAAGCATCCAGCACGGATTCGTGCATCATTTCCGACAGTGTGGGATGCGGGAAGACGGTGTTCATCAGATCTTCCTCGGTCGTCTCTAGCGTGCGGCCAATCACATAGCCCTGGATCAGTTCCGTCACCTCGGCCCCAACCATATGCGCGCCCAGAAGTTCACCGGTCTTGGCATCGAAGATCGTCTTAATCATGCCCTCGGATTCACCAAGCGCGATGGCCTTGCCATTGCCGATGAAGGGGAAGCGGCCAACCTTGATGGCGTGGCCCGCCGCTTTTGCCTTTGCCTCGGTCAGGCCGACACTGGCAATCTGGGGGTGGCAATAGGTGCAGCCTGCGATGGAGTTGGGCTTGATCGGGTGCGGATGGGCGCCCGCGATCAGTTCTGCCACCATCACGCCTTCATGGCTGGCCTTGTGAGCTAGCCATGGCGCGCCGGCTATATCGCCAATGGCGTAAAGGCCATCTACCCCGGTGCGGCAGTATTCATCGGTCACCACATGGGTGCGGTCGATCTTTACCCCCAGCGCCTCAAGCCCGAGGTTCTCGACATTGCCGACGATGCCGACTGCGGAGATGACCGTGTCGAAATCATGGGTTTCGATCTTGCCGCCCACCTCGATATGGGCGGTGACGCCCTGCCCCGGCTTGCGGTCAAGCTTCTTGACCGCCGCCTTTTCCATGATCTTCATCGCCTGCTTCACGAATTGCTTTTTCGCGAAAGCGGCAATCTCCTCGTCTTCGACGGGAAGGATGCGGTCCATCACCTCGACCACCGTGGTATCGGCCCCCAGCGTGTTGAAGAACGAGGCGAATTCGATGCCGATGGCGCCTGAGCCGATGACCAGAAGCTTTTTCGGCATCCGCTTGGGCTGCAGGGCATGGCGATAGGTCCAGACCAGATCGCCGTCTGCCTCCAGCCCCGGCAATTCGCGGGCGCGCGCGCCAGTGGCCAGAATGATGGCGGGCGCGGTCAGGTCTTCGCTGCCCTTGTCCGTCTTGACGGTGACCTTGCCTTTGGCGGTGACCGTGGCCTGTCCCATGACGACCGCGATCTTGTTCTTCTTCATCAGGTGGCCGATGCCTGACGAAAGCTGCTTGGCCACACCGCGCGAACGGGCGACGACGGCGGGCAGGTCAAAACTGATTCCGGTGGCGGCAAGGCCGAATTCCTTGGCCCGGTGCATCAGGTGGAACACCTCGGCCGAGCGCAGCAGCGCCTTGGTGGGAATACAGCCCCAGTTCAGGCAGATGCCGCCCAGATTCTCGCGCTCGACAATCACAACTTTCTTGCCGAGTTGCGCTGCCCGAATAGCAGCAACATAGCCGCCGGGACCTGCACCAATCACGATCACATCATAGGCAGCAGCCATGAGTTTA
>PNND01000470.1 GCA_013824045.1 Rhodobacter sp.
TCTTCGCCTTTCTCGGCCCCGCCGTCGCCGCCCTGCTTATCGTGGGGATCGCGCCGCTGCTCTATGCGGTCTGGAAAAGCCTGCACAACTTTAACCTCACCAAACAGGCGCAGACGAAATTCGTCGGCCTTTCGAACTATGCCGAGGTGCTGACAGACCTCTCCTTCTGGCAGGCCATGGGCCGCACCGCCACGCTGTTTCTGATCTCGGTTCCCATCCAGATCGCGCTTGGCCTGCTCATCGCCATTGTCCTGCACCGCCCCGGCCTGACCTTCTTCAAAACCCTCGCCCGCTTGTCGCTGGTGCTGCCCATGGCCACCACCTATGCCGTGGTGGGCCTGCTGGCGCAGGTCATGCTCAACCAGAAATACGGTGTGGTGAACCAGATGCTCGGCTGGATCGGCATCGACTCCATCAACTTCATCGGCGATCCCACCAACGCCTTCATCGCCGTCATCATCTGGGACATCTGGCAATGGACGCCCTTCGTGGCGCTCGTCCTCCTCGCCGGTCTCTCCACCGTCCCCCCGGAAATCGAGGAAGCGGCACAGTTAGAGACGAAATCCCCATGGCTCGTCCTGCGCTATGTCCAGCTTCCTTTCCTTGTCCCCAGCCTCGTCGCGGTGCTGATCCTGCGCACCGCCGATACGCTCAAACTCTTTGACATGCCCTTTACCATGACGCGCGGCGGCCCCGGTGCCGCCACCGAATTCATCGCGGTGCTGATCGAACGTGTCGGCAACCGGCAATTCGATATCGGCCTCGCCTCGGCTCAGGCGATCATCATGTTGGCGCTGACCATCGGCCTTGCCCGGCTCTATATCCGCTTCTTCTACCGCGAGGTGAACTGATGGCCGCCCCCCTGCAACGCCGCGCCTTTTGGGCCGAAGGGCTGCTTCTGCTGCTGATCCTGCTCTTTTGCATCTTCCCCTTCTACTGGATGGTCACCACCAGCCTGAAGACACAGGTCGTGGCCCTGCAATCCCCGCCTGCTTGGTTCTTCACCCCCACGCTGGCGAACTATTGGGAGGTGCTGTTCGAAGACCGTGTCGGCGCATCGCTGATCAACTCCATCATCGTGGCGGTCTGCACCACCGCCCTTGCCGTCGTCCTTGGCACGCCCGCCGCCTATGCGCTGGCCCGTTTTGAGTTCCGCGGCAAGCAGGACCTCTGGTTCTGGTTCATCACCAACCGCTTCGTCTCGCCCGTCGTCCTCGCCTTCCCGGTCTTTCTCATCAGCCGCGAGCTTGGCCTGCGCGACACCCACCTCGCGCTGATCTTGATGTATCTCACCTTCACCCTGCCCATCGTCATCTGGATCTGCACCGACCAGTTCCGCTCCATCCCCCGCGAGTTAGATGAGGCGGCCCTGCTCGAAGGCGCCTCCCAATGGCGCATCTTCCGCTCCATCTGCCTGCCGCTGGCGATGCCCGGCGTCGCCGTCTCCTCCATCCTCTCCTTCATCTTTTCGTGGAATGAGTTGCTCTTCGCCTACATTCTCGCGCCAAAAGCGGCAAAAACCGCTCCGGCAATGGCGGTCACCTTCATGGAAGGCTATGACGTGCCGTATGGAAAGATCATGGCCACCTCGACCCTGATCGTGATCCCGGTGCTGATCTTCGCGCTTATGGCGTCCAAGCATCTGGTCCGCGGTCTGACGATGGGCGCTGTCAAGTAAAGGGAACGGATGGCGCGCGCCCCCAAACTGCCCCAGATCGACGCGGAACAGCGCTTCCTCGCCCGCGTGGCATGGGCCTATTACGTCGAACACCTCACACAGGAAAAGGTCGCCGAAAAGCTCGGCGCCACCCGCCTGCGCGTGAACAAGGCCCTGTCCGAGGCGCACCGTGTCGGCCTTGTCCGCATCACCTTCAACACCGCCTATGCCGCCTGCTTCGATCTGGAACAGGCGCTCTGCGAACGCTTCGGCCTCGATCAGGCCTATGTCGCCCCCGCCCCGGCCGATGCCTCTGATGTCCAGATGATCACCGGCGCCGCGCTGGGCAACCTCCTCTCCGAAGTGCTGGCCGATCCCGCCGTCAAACGCTTTGGCATGTCCTGGGGCGGCACGCTCAATATCGCCACCCGCTTCGTCGCCGCTCTCGAACGGCCCGACCTTGAAATCATTTCCGTCATGGGCGGCCTAACGCGCGGCTCAGACCTGAACAGCTTTGAAATCACCACCCGCCTCGCCGATCTTCTCGGCGCGCAGCACAGCTATTTCACCGCACCCCTCTACGCAGGCTCCGCCGAAAGCCGCGACACGATCATGCAGCTAGATGTGTTCCGCGAGGTGCTGGAAAAAATCCGCGGCGTGGATGCCATGGCCATGGCGGCGGGCGATCTGTCCAAACGCTCGCTCTTGATGCGTGACGCCCTTCCCGGCGGCACCACGATCGAGGAACTCGCCGCCCTCGGCGGTGTGGGCGATATCCTCGGCACCGTGATCGACGCCAACGGAAACCCTATCGACCACCCGATCAATGAAAAGGTCATCGGCATCGGCATCCCCGATCTGGCCCGCATCCCCAACGTGATCCTCGCCGCAGGCGGCGCGCACAAGATCACGGTCTGCCGCGCCATCCTCGGCCTTGGCCTGATCAACACCTTCGTTACGGATGAGGCCACCGCCCGCGCGCTGGTGGCGGCATGACGCTCACCATCGGGATTGACCTCGGCACTTCGGGGGTAAAGGCAGTCATCCTGCAGGACGCCGAAACCGTGCTGGCCGATGCCGCCCAGCCCATCGCCGTCTCCATCCCCCATGTCGGCTGGTCCGAACAGAACGCCGATGATTGGGTCGCCGCCGTCTGGTCCTGCCTCGACCACCTCGCCGCCTCTGCCCCGCAGGCCATGGCCGCCGTCTCCGCCATCGGCTTATCCGGACAGATGCTCGGCGCCCTCCTCTTGGACAAAGCCCACAAACCCCTGCGCCCCGCCATCCTCTGGAACGATCAGCGCAGCATCGCCGAATGCGCGGAACTCCTCGCCCGCTGCCCCGACATCGGCCAACGCACCAACGGCACCCCCGACCCCGGCATCACCGCGCCGAAACTGCTTTGGCTCGCCAAACACGAACCCCACGTTATGCGCGACGCGCGCATGCTCCTGCTCACCAAGGATTACGTCCGCCTTGCGCTGACGGGCGAAGTGGCGTCAGAACCTACCGATGCGGGCGGCACCCAGTTGATGGATTGCCGCACGGGTCAATGGGACCACGACCTCTGCGCATTGGCAGGCTGGAACCCCGACCACCTGCCCCCCATCACCTCCGCTTGGAAGGCCGCAGGCGGCCTCCGCCCCCAACTCGCTCAACGCTGGGGAATGAAACCAAATATACCCGTGGCCGCAGGCGCGGGCGACAATATGGCCTCCACCCTTGGCGCGGGCGCGGCCCGCCCCGGTGACGCCGTCCTCACCATCGGCACCTCGGGCGTCGCCTGCATCGTGGACGCCACCTTCCACCCCGGCCCGCAACGCGCCATCCTCACCTCCGCCCATGCTGCGCCCGACACGTTCCTCTCCATGGGCGTCGTCATGTCCGCCACCGCCGCGCTGGACTGGACCGCCCGCCTCTCGGCCACCACCGCCGCCACTCTGGCAGGCGAGGCCGAGGCGATGGACCCCCGCAAATTGACTGAGGCGCCCGTTTTCCTGCCCTGCCTCACCGGCATCCGCACCCCGGCCAACCGCCCGCAGGCGACCGGGCGGTTGGAAGGCCTGCATCCCGGCGTGGACCGGGCGATGATGGGCTATGCCACGATGGAGGGCGTCGCCTTCCAATTCGCCGATTGCATCACCGCTCAGCGCGAGGTCGGCGCGATCCCCGCCCGCTTCATCGCCGTGGGCGGCGGCACCCGGTCCACCCTCTGGACAACGCTCATCGCCACCGCCATCGGTGAACCCGTCGCCCTTCCCGCCCGCTCCGACATTGGCGGTCCTGCAGGCGCCGCCCGCCTCGCCGCCGTCGCCGCCGGGGCCTCCACCGATGTGCTCTCCGCGCCCCTTCCCATGCGCGGCACCATCGACCCCGACCCCGCCTTGGCCGAACGCCTCGCCCCGCGCAAAGCCCGCTTCGACGCACTGGTGGAAAGCGCCCGCCGCGGCTAGCCTGCTGCCATGAAGCTCACCACTTACAACATTCAATACGGCTTCGGCGCGGACGGCCTCTACAGCCTCAACCGCATCGCCGAAACCATCCGCGACCGCGACCTCATCGCGGTGCAAGAGGTGGATCGCAACTGGTCCCGCACCAATCTCGACGACCAGCCCGCGATCCTCGCTGCCCTCCTACCCGACCACCACATGGTCTACGCCCCCGCCTTCGACATGGCGCTGCCGGGTGAACGCACCAAACGCCGCCAGTTCGGCCCCCTCATCCTCTCCCGCTGGCCCATAATCTGGTCGCGCACATGGCCCCTGCCCAAACGCCGGATGCTCGACCCGATCAACACCCAGACCGCCGCTTTGGAGGCCGTCATCGCCCACCCCTCCGGCCCAATAAAGCTGATAAACCTCCACCTCGCCCATGTCGGCGTCGAAGAACGCCTCGACCAGATCGCATTTCTCAAACAACTGTTAGGAAACCCCACCGCCGAAGGCGGCCCATGGAGCGGCACAGACGACGAACCGCAAAGGAACTGGACCGAAGGCGAAGCCGAACCCCCCAATCCCACCCGCGCCATCTGGGCAGGCGACTTCAACATGGAACCCGGCAGCGCCGAATACCGCGCCCTTTTGGGCCAAACCCCCTACCACCCCGGCGCGCGCTATGCAGACGGCCTGATCGACCCCACCGCAGGCCTTGGCCTCCACACACACATCAAGCAGATCGCAGGCGAAACCCGCCTCTGCCAACTCGACCACATCTTCCTCACCCCCGACCTCGCCCCCCATGTCGCAAAGGTCTGGGCTGATACCACCAACCCCGCCTCCGACCATTTCCCCCTGCACATCGATCTGGCCCTCTGAAACGAAAAAGGGCGCACCCATCGGCGCGCCCCCTGTCTTTCCCAACGGCGGGGTCAACCCCGCCCGCCGCCATCAAAACGCCAGTTCCCGATCCCCGGCCGCATCCTTCACCCGGTTCGGCAA
>PNND01000479.1 GCA_013824045.1 Rhodobacter sp.
AGAGGCATCGCAATCCGCCCCCGCTGCCGCCCCCGCCCCGCGCGAGGAACGCCCGCGTAAGCCCTATGCCCCGCGTGAGGACGCGCCGCGCAAGCCCTACGCGCCCCGCGCGGAAGGTGACCGGAAGCCCTACGCCCCGCGCGGCGATGCTGAACGCAAGCCCTACGCGCCCCGCGCCGAGGGCGACCGCAAGCCCTACGCCCCGCGCGGTGATGCTGAACGCAAACCCTACGCACCCCGTGCGGAAGGCGACCGCAAGCCCTATGCCCCACGCGGCGATGCCGAGCGCAAGCCCTACGCGCCCCGCGCAGAAGGCGACCGCAAGCCCTATGCCCCGCGCGAAGCAGCCGGCACAGATGACCGCAAACCCCGTTGGAAGGCCGAAGGCGCACCGAAATCGGCAGGCTTCAAATCCCACGGTGGCAGCCCGGATCGCCCGGCTAAAGCGGCAGGGTACAAATCCCACGCCGCCGCACCTGCGGGCGACAAACCTAAAGGGGACTGGGCACCCCGCAAGCCGCGGGCCGAGGGTGAAGCCCCCGCCCGCGCCCCCCGCGCGGCTGGCGGCAAGCCGGAATGGAAACCCAAGGGCGAAGGCAAACCCGCCTACAAGCCACGCGGTGCCGAAGGCCCGGATCAGCGCCCCTTCCGGGCCAAGCCGGGTGCCGCGAAACCGGCCCCCCGCGCCAAACCAGCGGCCCCCCGGGCGGATGCCAAGGACACGTCAAAACGCTTTGTTCCGCCAAAGAAGAAGTGATCTGACAGCACAAAGGAAAGGCCGCCCCCTGGGCGGCCTTTTCCATTCCTATCAATGGCCTCAAACCGGCGCCAATCGCTCCATCAACGCGCGATGCAGCCCCGGCGCCGCCACCACCAATCCGTCGGCCTTGGGTATCGGCCTGTTGAACTGCAACGCCTTTCCATGCCGATCCGACACCGCCGCCCCGGCGCGCTCCGCGATCAGGCTGCCCGCCGCGATGTCCCATTCCCAGCCCTGCCGAAAGCTCAGCATCCCGTCAAACCGCCCCTGTCCCACCAGCGCCAACCGATAGGCGACCGAGGCGCGGAAACTCCGCTTCACATCCGGCACGCCACCCGGCCAATGCTCGGGCTTCAGGTTCACCGCAGGCGTCAGGATATTCGCCCCCTCGGTTCCGGCAATGGTGCTGGCGGCAATCGGCGCATCGTTCAGCGTAGCAGGCCCGTCATGGCGGGCGGCGAACATCCGATCCAACACGGGGAGAAAGACCACCCCCGCCGTTACCTTGCCATTGCGGGCAATCGCCAGCGAATGGCTGAAACTGTCCTCGCCCGCGATAAAGGCGCGCGTCCCGTCAATCGGATCAAGGATGAAGACCGACTCGCGTTCCAGCCGCGCCAGATCGTCCGGCGTCTCCTCGGACAGCCAACCGTAATCCGGCCGCGCGCCCCGCAATGTCCGCATCAATGCGTCATTGACCGCATGATCCGCCTCGGTCACCGGGCCTTCATCGCCCTTGTCCCAGACCTTGGGATTGCGCTTCCAGAAGCGCATGGCGATCTTGCCGGCCTCGCGCGCCGCGCGAACCAGCAGGGCAAGGTCGTCCTCAGGCACTGCCTCAGGCACCGGCAAGGGTCAGCCCGTCGATCAGGCAGGATGGCACCCGCGTCGACAGATGTGCCCGCGCATCATTCGCCGGGATCAGCCGCAGCAGCATGTCGCGCAGGTTGCCCGCGATGGTGCATTCATTCACTGGGTGCGAAATCACGCCGTTCTGCACCCAGAACCCCGCCGCCCCGCGCGAATAATCCCCCGTTGTCGGGCTGATCGTCGATCCGATCATCGAGGTGACATAAAGCCCCGTCCCCATGTCGCGGATCAGATCCTCGCGCGACCGCGTGCCTTGCGTCAGGTCGATATTCGATGTGGCTGGCGACGGCGGCGAAGATGTCCCCCGCGCCGCATTCGCCGTGCTTTCCATCCCCAGCTTGCGCCCAGTAGCAAGGTCTAGCGTCCACCCCGTCAGGATGCCATTCTCCACAATCGCCCGCCGCCGCGTCGGCAGCCCCTCGCCATCGAACGGACGGCTGGAAGAGATGCGCGCGCGATGCGGGTCTTCGATCACCGACAGCCCTTCGGGCAGAACCTGCGTCCCCAACGCATCGCGCAGCCAGCTCGCCCCGCGCGCAACCGCCGCCCCGTTCACAGCCGAAAGCAGATGGCCGATCAGTGAGGATGCCACCCGTTCATCAAACAGCACCGGATAGGTGCCCGTGACCGGCTTTACCGCACCCGCCCGCGCCAAGGCCCGTTCTGCCGCCAGCGCGCCAATCCCCGCCGCCCCCGGCAGATCGGATTGATAGGTCCGCGATTCCCCTGCCCAATCCCGCTCCATCCCCGTGCCTTCACCGGTAAATGCCACGGCGGAGATGGACCGTGAGGTGCGCGCATAGCCCCCTGAAAACCCGTTCGACGCCGCCAGATGCATCGCACGGGCAGAATAGCCCGCCGATGCTTCCACCTGCGTGATCCCCTTAGAGGCCAGCGCCGCCGCCTCGACCGCGCGGCAATCCGCCTCCAGCATGGCGGCATCCGGTTCCGCTGCCGCATCGGTCAGGTCCAGCGCCGCCAGATCCCAATCCCGCGCGATCTGCCCCGGATCGGCCAACCCGGCATAGGGGTCATCCGGTGCCTCGCGCGCCATAGCCACTGCCCGCTCGGCCAGCGCCGCGATGGTGCGGTCCGAAAGATCTGATGCCGAAACGCAGGCCTGCCGCCCACCGAACAGCACCCGCAGCCCGATCTCGGTTCCCTCGGCGCGTTCCGCCTGTTCCAGCGCCCCGCGCCGCACGTCGATGGTCAGCGATGTGCCATGAACAGCCAAGGCATCCGCCGCCTCTGCCCCCGCCTTTCGGGCGGCGTCCAGCAGGCGGGCAGTCAGATCGGCAAGCGGTGCGGTCATGTGATTTCCTTCAGGCCTCTGTGACCGAGGTAGTCCGCCTGCCGCGCCTGTGCAAGTTGATGCCACCTTCGACCGGGTATGAAAAAGCCCCCGCAATCGCTGCGGGGGCCTCTTTCATACAGCGCAGCTTACTGAAGTTGCTGGCCGTTGGCAAAGAACCCGCCATCCTTGAATTCCAGCGTCGATGACAACTCATCCTCGCCGGTCGCATTGGCGAACATCGACAGCATCATGCGGAAGCCCATCACCTGATCTTCGGGCAACAGGCCCATGGCCACTAGCTTGTCCATCAGGGTGTTGCCGCCCACCAGCTTCAGATCGATCTTGCCGGTCGGTGCGGGCATGCCGCCATAGGTCACCAGATCGGTGTTGTCAAAGGTCAGCGCACCGCTGCCAGTCAGTTCCGCTCCGGCGATCTTGGCCTGCAGCGCGGTGATATCCAGTGCATTCAACTCGCCGGGGGGCTGATCGCCCACCGCTTCCATCGCCGCAGGGTCCATTATGTCGACAAACAGTTTGGCCTTGCCCTTGGTATCGATCACCAGCGTCGCCGGATCGCGGGGCAACTGGTTGGTCGGGTCGATGATCCCCCAGATTTCATCCGACACCGTCAGATCGACAATGCGGGTCAGGAAAGAGAAGTCCGCAGGTTCTTCGGTCACCGTGACAGGCATCTGGAACCCGAACGCCGCCTCGCCGTAGCCGATATTGACCTGCGGGAAGGGAATCTCGGGCGCCGACATCGACATGGTCACCGCCTTGGCCCCACCGGAATAGGCAAGCTGGGTGGCATCCATAACAAAGCTGATGGTGTTGCTTTCCGCCTGACCGGTGATCTTGGTCACGCCCGCCGCTTCCGTCACTTCCATATCATAGGTCGTGGCACCGCTGGAGAATGACCCGTCCGTCGCAAACCCGGCCTTCAGCGCCGCAGCCATATCGGCCATCGCCTCTGATCCCAGGAATGTACCGTTCGTTGTGCCGGTCAGGTCTGCCATCGAAAGGGTGACCTTCATTTCCGAAGGTCCGGCCATCTCGCCCTCGGCCGGGCTGGGATCAAGATCACTGCCCGCCATCGTCAGCGCCATGTTTTCTGCCGCAAAGCTTGAGGTCAGCGAAGACGTCTCGCCCTCGCCCACCGCCACCAGATACTTTCCGGTCACATTGGTCAGCTTTGCCTCAACCGTCAAATCCACGGCCTCAGCATCAACCCCTTCCACGCTGGTCAAGGCAACCGTCATCTCAGGGCCGCTGAAATCATAAACCGTTTCGGCCTCATCACCGCTTGCCGTAACGGTAAGCCCGGGATGGCGAATTTCCATCGACAGCGAGGTCGGGTTGGCACCTGCCTCTGGCGCGTCGAACGTCATTTCAAACGGATAGGTGTCGGACATCGTCACTTCGACGGTGCCATCCCCCTTATCTTGAAAGCGGATCTCGTCGATCGAGCCAGTACCGGTGACCCCTTCCTGATCGATGGCCATTTTCATGCCGGTCACCACCAGAGTGTCGCCATCGCGTTCCACGCTTTCGGTCGTGACGGTCTGGCCACTGCTGGTGGAGAAGGACAGCCAGTTCTCCCAAACCTGCTCAGGGGTCACGTCGGCAAAGGCCGGCGCGGCAAAAAGCATGACAAGGACGGTGCTGCCAGCCAGCCTGCGATTGATCATAATGAACCTCGTTTCGATGCGATAAAATCTGTCGGCGCGAAGCATCCTCCCCCGCCGTGGCGGGGTCAAGGGTTTCCATCGCGGCTTTTGCATGCGTTAACTCCATGGCGAAAGTGTGAAACGCCCCGCGTGGGGCAAGGAGGAGAGGCGTGCAAGGCAAGGTTGTGGTCATCACCGGGGCAAGCCGGGGCATCGGCGCCGCCGCTGTCCGGGCCTTTGTGGCCGCCGGGGCGCGCGTCGCGGCACTGGCCCGGACTAAGGCGCAGGTCGCCGAACTGGCCGCCGAACTGGGGCCGGATGTGATGGCGCTGGGCTGCGACGTGGCCGATTGGGAATCGGTGCACTCCGCCATCGGCGCGGTGAACACCCGCTTTGGCCGGATCGACGTGCTGATCAACAATGCAGGCGTCATCGACCCGATCGCACGGCTGGCCGATGCTGATCCCGACGCATGGGGACAAAGCATCGACATCAACCT
>PNND01000355.1 GCA_013824045.1 Rhodobacter sp.
GCAGGCGTCAGACTGGCCCCATCAATCCGTCCATTCCCACGCCCCGGCAAAGGCCCCCAGCACCGCCGCTGCCTTCGCCTCATCCACCGGGGCGGTGCGCGCCACCCTTGCGACCAGACCGCGCTTCTTATCCTCTACCACCTCCAGAACATGCGCGCCGATCCCGGCCTCCTTCAGCGCCGCGTCATAGACGCGGGTGATCGCCTTGCGCCGCAGGTCGGGCTTGAACACCTTGCCCACCGCCGTTTTCGGCAATTCATCAAGGATTTCAATATGCTTCGGCACAGCCGCCCGCTCATGCACATGGGTCTGGGCATAGTCCATCAGCGCCTCTGCGCTGATCTCCTTGCCCTTGACCAACTCCACATAGGCACAAGGCAATTCCCCCGAATGCGCATCCGGCTGGCCGATGGCCCCGACAAAGGCCACCGCATCATGCTTCATCAACCCTTCCTCGATCACCGCCGGGTCGATGTTATGCCCGCCCCGAATGATCAGGTCCTTCGCCCGCCCCGTGATGAACAGGTACCCGTCCGCATCGATCCGCCCCAGATCGCCGGTCCGCAGAAAGCGGCCCTCGGCGAACAGGTCCTTGTTCTTGTCCGCTTCAGTATAGGTCGACCCTTCGAAAACGCCGGGATTGGCCACGCAGATCTCGCCCACCTCATCCACCCCGCAATCGCGGAAGCCTTCCTCTGTTTTCAACAGGATACGCACATGCGTATGCGGAAAGGGCAGACCGACCGACCCGATCTTCTTCGTCCCCCCCGGCGGGTTCACCGACACCAGACAGGTGCATTCCGTCAGACCGTAACCTTCGACAATCTCCACCCCCGTCGCCTTCAGAAACCGGCTATAGAGCTCCACAGGCAGCGGGGCCGACCCCGAAAATGCGTTCCGCAGGCTAGAGATATCGGCATCAATCGGCCGCTGCATCAGCGCGGCCAGCGCGGTGGGCACAGTGATCAGATAGGTGCATTTCCACCGTTCGATCAGCTTCCACAGATTGTCGAACACCCCCTCGCCCCGGTATCCGGCAGGCGTGGGAAACACCACATGCGCCCCCGATGCGATCATCGACATCAATATCGGATAGGCCGCGAACACATGAAACAGCGGCAGCGGGCACATCACGCAATCGGTTTCCTTGAACAGCAGGCGCTGCCCCAGCCAGCCGTTATAAACCATGCCGGAAACCTTGTGCTGCGCCACCTTCGGCATCCCGGTGGTGCCCCCGGTGTGGAAATAGGCCGCCACCCGGTCTTCCTTGCGATCCTCGAATGTCAGCCGGTCCGCCGGTTGCCGCGCCATCTCGGCGGCAAAGCTCTTGACATTGGCCAGATGCGACACCGGGTTCTTCGGCCGGATCAGCGGCACGATCCAAGATTTCGGCGGCGCGAGGTAGCGCACAAGATCAACCTCCAGCACCGTCTT
The DNA here is from genome assembly GCA_013824045.1 of Rhodobacter sp. Classification (GTDB taxonomy): domain Bacteria; phylum Pseudomonadota; class Alphaproteobacteria; order Rhodobacterales; family Rhodobacteraceae; genus Paragemmobacter. The sequence goes on from PNND01000355.1 coordinate 1,435, forward strand.
GACGGATGGCGCATGCTTCACCGCCTCGGCCACCTTCTGCGGCACATCGGTCTTGGGGAAGGCCTTCAGCGTGACCACCACCTTCGCCCCGGTTTCCCGCAGGATGGCGCTGATCTGTTCCGCCTCCAAAAGCGGGTTGATCGGGTTCACGATCCCCGCCACCGCCCCGCCCAGAAGGGTGATCGCGGTCTCAAGGCTGTTGGGCATCACATAGGCCACCACGTCCCGCTCGCCGATCCCAAGGCTGCGGAACAGGTTCGCCGCCTGCGTCACCTTGCCGTGCAAGGCGTTCCACGTCAGCGTTTCCGACTTTTCCTTCGGCCCCGACAGGATCTGATAGCTGATGGCAGGGCGCGCACCATGGGCGGCTTTGGTCCGGCTCAGGAACTCATACATCGTGCGCGCCATGCCGCGCGCCTCCCAAGGCATCTCTGCCTCGACCGCCTTCACATCCGCCAGATTTGCGAATTCACCCATGTCGTCCTCCCCGGTCCCGCCCCCGTGATCCTCCCGAAGGGCAGTCTGTCGCGCGAGGATGATGGGTCGCGAGGGGGCCCACAAGACGCTGCGGCACGCAAAACGCAACGTCAGTGCGGGATCACGCCTGCCCGTCGGTGAACTGCAGCCGCGCCAGACGGGCATAAAGCCCGCCCTCGGCCACCAGCGCCTCATGCGTTCCCTCGGCCACGATCTGGCCCTTGTCGAACACCACGATCCGGTCCGCCCGCTTCACCGTGGCCAAGCGATGCGCCACGACCAGCACTGTCCGCCCTTCGGACAGGCTTTCCACCGCCGCCTGCACCGCGCGCTCGGATTCCGCATCCAGCGCCGATGTCGCCTCGTCCAGCAGCAGGACCCGCGCATCGCGCAGGATCGCCCGCGCAATGGCGATGCGCTGCTTCTGCCCGCCCGACAGCATCACCCCCCGCTCGCCCAGCCAGGTGTCATAGCCTTGCGTCAGCGCCATCAGGAAATCATGCGCCGCTGCGGCCTTGGCGGCTGCCTCCACTTCGGCATCGGTCGCGTCCGGGCGACCAAAGCGGATGTTTTCGCGCGCCGATGCCGCAAAGATCACCGGGTCCTGCGGCACCAGTGCAATGGCCCGGCGGAAATCGCCCCGCGCCATATCGCGCAGATCAACGCCATCCATCCGCACCGCACCCTCTTGCGGGTCATAGAACCGCATCAGAAGTTGCAGGATCGTCGTCTTGCCCGCCCCCGATGGCCCCACCAGCGCCACCGTCTCGCCGGGGGCCACCCGCAGGCTGACCCCGTTCAACGCCGACACTTCCGGTCGCGCCGGATAGCGGAAGGTCACGTTCTCGAACGCAATATCCCCCCGCACCGGGCGGGGCAGCGCCACGGGCGAGGCCGGGTCCATCACCGGGTCCACCGCGCCCAAAAGCTCCACCAGCCGCTCCGTCGCCCCCGCCGCGCGCTGCACCTCGCCCCAGATTTCCGACAATGCGCCCACGGCCCCGGCCACGATCACGGCATAGATCACGAACTGCACCAATTCTCCCGGCGTCATCACGCCCGCGCGCACATCCCGCGCGCCGATCCACATCACGCCGACAATCCCGGTGAATGTCAGAAAAATGACGATCACCGTCATCACCGCCCGCACCCGCGTGCGGGTCTGCGCCGCGCCATAGGATTTCTCCGTCACCTCGGCAAAAGACGCCCGCGTCCGCCCCTCATGGGTGAAAGCCTGCACCGTCTGCACCGACATCAGCGCCTCGGACGCCGTCCCCGATGAATTGGCGATCCAGTCCTGCGTCTCGCGGCTCAGGCCCCGCAGCCGCCGCCCCAGCACGATGATCGGCACCACCACCGCAGGCACGATCAGCAATACCAGCCCCGACAGCTTGGCCGAGGTCAGGAACAGCAGGATCATCCCCCCCACCAGCATCAGGATGTTGCGCAACGCCACCGAAACCGACGATCCGATCAGCGACAGGATCAACGTGGTGTCCGTGGTGATCCGGCTCAGCACCTCGCCGGTCAGCAATTTCTCGAAGAACGCCGGGCTCAACCCCATCACACGGTCGAACACCGCGCGTCGAATGTCCGCCACCACCCGCTCGCCCAGCTTGGTCACAAGGTAATACCGCACCCCCGTCCCAATCGCGAGCAGCGCCGCAATGCCCAGCGCCGCGCCGAAATACTGGTCAAGGATAGCCACATCCTCGTTGAACCCGTCCACCACCCGCCGCACCGCCAAGGGCAGCAGCAGGCTCATCCCCGCCGTCAGCACCAATGCCGCAATGGCAAGGGCCGTCATCCCCCGATAGGGCCGCAGAAACGGCGCAAGGCCCCGCAGCGCGCCCACCTGCTTTGAGCTTGCGCGCATCTCTGCACTGTCGTCCTTGGCCATGTCTCTTCCCTGCTTAACGCCTCTGGGGTTTAGGCAATGCCCCGCGGCGGGGCAAGCGCCGCGATGGTCGCGCCCCCCCTTACACCCCACTGCCGCCTGTGCCAGACTGCATCAAGGGGGTTCAAATGTCTGTCACAACGCTTGTCTTCGATGCCTATGGGACGCTGTTCGACATCGCCGCCCCGGCCCGCCGCGCCGCCGCGACACGGCCCGATCTTGCCCCGATCTGGCCAAAGCTGTCCGAAGATTGGCGTCGCAAGCAGCTGGAATACACCTGGCTGCGCAGCATTACCGGTGCCTATGCCGACTTCGCACAGGTCACGGCCGATGCGCTCGACTGGGCGATGGAGGCGCAACACCTCACCGACCCTGCCCTTCGCCGCGACCTGCTGGCGCTCTACGATGCACTGGACGCCTTTCCCGAGGTTCCCGAAACCCTGCGCCTGATGACATCGCGCGGTCTGCACCTTGCCATCTTGTCCAACGGCACGCCCGCGATGCTCGCCTCCGCTCAGGCCGCTGCAGGCTTGACCGGGCTAATTGACACCACCCTGTCGGTCGAGTCTGTCCGTATCTACAAACCCCATGCCAGCGTCTATGCGCTTGTCGAAGCACAGATCGGCGCCCCCCCGCACGAAGTTCTCTTCGTCTCCTCCAACGGATGGGACATTGCCGGTGCCGCCCGCTTCGGCTTTCGCACGGCTTGGGTGAACCGATCCGCCGCCCCGCAGGACCGCCTGCCCGATGGCCCCCTGCACGAAATCCCCGACCTCACCCATTTGCCCCGGCTGATCGTATGACCCAGTTCTTCACCACCCCCGATGGCACCCGCCTCGCCTATCGCGACGAAGGCACAGGCCTGCCGCTCCTGTGCCTGCCCGGCCTCACCCGCACCATGGCGGATTTCGACTATCTCCGCCCCCATCTGCCGCCCCTGCGCCTGATCCGGATGGATTATCGCGGCCGCGGCAGCAGCCAATGGACCGGGGCCGCCACCTATACCGTCCCGCAAGAGGCAAAGGATGCGCTCGACCTCATGGATCATCTGGGGGTGGAACGGGCCGCCCTCCTCGGCACCTCGCGCGGCGGCTTGATCGGCATGCTCTTGGCGGCACTGGCCAAGCCCCGCCTGATCGGCCTCTGCCTGAATGACATCGGCCCCGAAATTCACCGCCCCGGCCTGACCCGCATCTTCGACTATGTAGGCCGCAACCCCGCCTCGAAGGATCACGAAACCCTCGCCGCCGCCCTGCC
>PNND01000150.1 GCA_013824045.1 Rhodobacter sp.
TAGGGTCGCCCCGAACCAGACCGAGGCCCCTGCCTCAAGCACCACCTTGCCGATGATATTCGCATCCGGCGCAACCCAGGCATCGGCGGCGATGTCAGGCATGATCCCGTCCAGCGCATAGATCATCTGGCGTCGAACTCCCGGTTCAGTTGGCGCACGAAATCGGCCAGCCCCGGCTGGCGGTCGCGGCGCATCCGCTCGGTCTGCAGGATGGTTTGCAGCTGGGCGAAGGTGGCGTTGAGGTCGTCATTGATCAGGACATAGTCATATTCCGCCCAATGGCTGATCTCATCGCGGCTTTTCGCCATGCGCCCGGCGATCACCTCGGCGCTGTCTTGCGCGCGATCGTTCAGGCGGCGGTCTAGTTCGGCGATGGACGGGGGCAGCACGAAGATCGACACGACATCGCGCCCGAGGGCCGAATTGCGGATCTGCTGTCCGCCCTGCCAATCAATATCGAACACCGTATCGCGGCCTTCGCGCATCGCCTCTTCCACCGGGCCGCGCGGGGTGCCGTAGAGGTTTCCGAACACCTCGGCATGTTCCAGCATCTGGCCATCGGCCACCATCGCCTCGAACTCGGGGCGCGAGCGGAAATAGTATTCCCGCCCGTCCTCTTCGCCCGGCCTTGGCGCGCGGGTGGTGGCGGAAACGGAAAAGCGCATCGTCGCATCCCACCCCATCAGCATCCGGGTGAGGGTGGATTTGCCCGCGCCCGAGGGGGAGGACAGGATAAGGAGAAGCCCCTTGCGACTGGCCATGGTCATTCCACGTTCTGAACCTGTTCGCGCATCTGATCAATGACCGTTTTCAGGTCAAGCCCGATCCGGGTGAGCGTCAGCGCCTGCGCCTTGGAGCAAAGCGTGTTCGCCTCGCGCATGAATTCCTGCATCAGGAAATCGAACTTGCGGCCCACCGGGCCGGGTTCGGCCAGAAGGGCGCGCGCGGCATCGACATGGGCGGTCAGGCGGTCAAGCTCTTCGGTGACGTCGTTCTTGACGGCGATCAGGGCCAGTTCCTGCGTCAGCCGTGCCTCATCCACCCCATCGGTATTGGCGATGACCTTGGCCAGCGCATCGCGCAGGGCGGCGGCGGTGGCGTCGCGGCGGGCGTCGGCTTCACTCTTCGCGTCGCGGGTCAAGCTGGCAATGCGGTCCAGTTGCGCGGTGATGACGCAGTGCAGAGCAGTCCCTTCGGCGGCACGCATGGCGTTGAAATCGGCCAGCAGGGCGGGAAGATCGGCAAGGATGGCCGCGCGCAAGGGAGCGGTGTCATCGTCGCTGCTGGACTGATCCAGCACACCCCTTACGCCCAGTACATCGGCGGCGGTGGCCTGCGCCAGCGTGACTCCCGCCGTCATTGCCGCCTGCTCCACTTCGGCCAGCGCGGCCAGCACGGCCTTCAGCACGGGCGGATTGATGCGCAGCGCCTCGGCCCCCTCGGCCGCACCATCCCGCGCGACCTTCAGCGAAAGCGAGACATTCCCCCGCCCCAGCGCCCGGCCCAATTCGGCGCGCAGCGCCGCCTCCAGCCCGTCGATCCAGTCGGGCACCCGCAGCCGCAGGTCCAGTCCCTTGCCATTGACCGACCGCAAATCCCAGGCCCAGCCATGCCCTGCGCCCTGCCCCTTGCGGGCGGCGAAGCCGGTCATCGAGATGGTCATCGAACCCTCCTGCACGCCGGGACGGCGCTGTTAACCCTGTGTTCACCTTTCCGCCGATCTGCCGCATTTCGGCCCTAGTATGGGCAAGATGCTAAATCGGCGCGGCGGGTGGCCGTATAGGGGCGTAACAGAGCAGCAAAGGCCCCACAACAGGCGGCACAAGACCTCGGGCATAGGAGTGGTGGGCAAGATGGTGGGGATGCGGACAGGACGGCAGGGCTGGCACGGGGATATGGCGCAGGTTGCGCCTTCCGCAGTGCTGCGTCGCCATTGGCAGGCGCTGCGCATGGGCGACGCCCTGCCCCGGCGCGACAGGATCGCGCCGCGTGCCATCGCCTCGATGCTGGATCATGCGCTGATGGCCGAACGTCGCCGCGATGGCGCGGTGCTGCTGCGCTATGCCGGATCACGTGTGAATGCGGTACATGGGCAGGACCTGACAGACCGTCCCCTGTCGGCCCTGTTCGAAATCAGGATGCGAGAGCCGCTTCTGGACGCGCTGGAAATGGCCTTTGACGGCAGCCGCGCACTGAATATGGACCTGCATTCCGAACGGGGCCTGACGCGCCCGCCCCTGACTGCGCGGCTTACCCTGCTGCCCTTGGCGGCGGTAGGGTCCGAGGGGATCACCCTGATCGGTTGCCTTGATCTGGATGGCCCGCCGATCCTTCCCCCGCGCAGGTTCCGGATCGAGCGGGTACTAAGTGAACCGCTGGCCGCAGCGCGCGCGGTGGTTCAGCCGGTCCCGCCGCCTGCGGCGACGGGCGGGCCTGCTTTGGTCTGGACCGGGCTTTGATGCAAAAAGGGGGCGGCCAGATGGCCGCCCCCTTCCAAATTCAGCGCGAAGTTAAAGTGCGATCCGCCGCCCGGCATCGCGCAGCGCGGTCAGTTCTTCGGCCACGAGGAATGCCAGTTCCAGCGACTGGCTGGCATTCAGACGCGGGTCGCAGGCGGTGTGATAGCGATCCGACAGATCCTCATCCGTCACGGCCCGCAGGCCGCCCGTGCATTCCGTCACATCCTTGCCGGTCATTTCGAAATGCACACCGCCGGGGATCGTGCCCTCAGCCTTGTGGATGGCGAAGAACTCGCGAACCTCGCGCAGGACGCTGTCGAAGGGCCGGGTCTTGTAGCCGGTCGACGACTTGATCGTGTTCCCGTGCATCGGATCGCAGGACCAGACGACATTCGCGCCTTCGGCCTGCACTGTCTTGATCAGGCGCGGCAGGTGTTCGCCCACCTTGCCCGCGCCAAAGCGCGCGATCAGGGTCAGGCGGCCCGGCTCATTCTGCGGGTTCAGCTTGGCCATCAGCACCTTGAGGTCTTCTGCCGTGGTCGACGGCCCGCATTTCAGCCCGATCGGGTTCAGCACACCGCGCGCGAATTCCACATGCGCGCCATCGGGCTGCCGCGTGCGGTCGCCGATCCAGATCATATGACCCGATCCCGCCACCGGCTGGCCGGTGATGGAATCGATCCGGCAGAGCGCCTCTTCATATTCCAGAAGCAGCGCCTCGTGGCTGGTGTAGAAATCCACCGCCGACAGCGTATGTGCGGTATCGGCATTCACCCCGGCCGCATTCATGAAATCCAGCGCGTCCGAGATGCGGTTGGACAATTCGCGATAGCGTTCGGCCTTGTCATGTTCGGCAAAGCCGAGCGTCCAGCTGTGCACGCGGTGAATATCGGCGAAACCGCCCGTGCTGAAGGCGCGCAGCAGGTTCAGCGACGCGGCCGCCTGCGTATAGGCCTGCAGCATCCGCTGCGGATCGGCGACGCGCGCTTCGGGCGTGGGATCAAAGCCGTTGATGATGTCGCCTTTGTAGGACGGCATCTCTACCCCGTTGATCACCTCGGTCGGGGCGGAACGCGGTTTGGCGAACTGGCCCGCCATGCGGCCCACCTTGATGACCGGCACCTTGGCGCCATAGGTCAGCACCACAGCCATCTGCAGCATAACCCGGAACGTGTCGCGGATATTGTCGGCGCTGAATTCGGCAAAGCTTTCGGCGCAATCGCCGCCCTGCAGAAGGAAGGCCTTGCCTTCTGCCGCCAGTGCCAGCTGCTTCTTCAGCTTGCGCGCCTCGCCCGCAAAGACCAGCGGCGGATATTTGGCAAGCTGCGCCTCGGCGGCGTGCAATGCGGCCTGATCCGGGTAATCGGGCATCTGGATGCGCGGCTTTGCGCGCCAGTCAGATTTTGTCCAGCCCTTGGTCATGGGTCTTCTCCGAAGGTTTGCGGTAACGGGGGCGGTATAAGGTCAACGCCCGGCATATGCAAAGGAAGAAACTGGCCTGATTCCCAATCCGATTGCCCTTGCAGTAAAATTCGTTTCCTGAAAGGCTGCGCCGAATACCGACATTTTCAGGTCGCACAATGTCCACCGCCCCCAAGAAAGCCCAGCACATCGCCAAGGGTGCCGAACCCAGGCGCTTTGTGTTTCTGTTGCTGGACCATTTCACGATGCTGTCCTTTGCCAGCGCGATCGAGCCGCTGCGCATCGCGAACCGCGTGTCGGGTGAGACGTTGTATATGTGGAAGCTGGCCGGCGAAGGCGGCGAGACGGCCACCTGTTCAAACGGCGCATCGTTCAAACTGGATATGGGTCTGGAAGAGATCGAGCGCGAGGATACGCTCTTGGTCTGCGGCGGGATCGACGTGCAAAAGGCCACCACGCGCGGCGTGCTGAACTGGCTGCGGCGCGAGGCGCGGCGCGGCGTCACGATCGGCGGGCTGTGCACCGGGGCCTATGCGGTGGCCAAGGCGGGGTTGCTGGATGGCAAGCGGGCGACGATCCACTGGGAAAACCAGGACGGGTTCCTTGAGGAATTCGAGGATGTGAAGCTGACGAAATCAGTCTTCGTCATGGATGGCAACCGCTGGAGCACGGCGGGCGGCACATCGTCCATCGACCTGATGTTGAAGGTGATCGCCGCCGACCATGGCGAAGATTTGGCCAATACCGTGGCGGATCAGCTGATCTATTCCACCATCCGCACCGATCAGGACACGCAGCGCCTGTCGATCCCCACCCGGATCGGCGTGCGGCACCCGAAGTTGAGCCAGGTCATCCAGATGATGGAAGGCAATATCGAAGATCCGATGTCGCCCGCCGATCTGGCCGAAGAGGTGGGCATGTCCACCCGGCAGTTGGAGCGGCTTTTCCGCCGCTATCTGAACCGCTCTCCGAAGCGCTATTACATGGAACTGCGCTTGCAAAAGGCGCGCAACCTGCTGATGCAGACGGATATGAGCGTGATCAACGTGGCCTTGGCCTGCGGTTTCGCCTCGCCCTCGCATTTCTCGAAATGCTACCGCGCGCATTACAACACCACGCCCTACCGCGAACGCGGATCGCAGGGCGGCGGCACGGGCGTGCG
>PNND01000320.1 GCA_013824045.1 Rhodobacter sp.
CCCGGTCGGACCGTTTGGCGAAATACAACCAACTCATCCGCATTGAAGAGATGCTGGGCGAGACCGCCGAATATGCCGGCCGGTCGATCCTGAAAGGCTAATTTGCCCGTGCCGCGGGCGGTGCAGCGGCCTGTGCAGACGGGCGTGCATACGCACGGTCATACTGGATGGCGCGCGATGCCTTCGCGCGCCATTCACTTTTGCTCGTTGGGGAAAGAGGGACCAGGATGACAGCAGACCGGATCATCGCGGAGCTTGGGTTGCAACCTCACCCCGAAGGCGGCTGGTATCGCGAGACGTGGAAAGGCCCAGAAGTTGACGGGCGCGCCGTGGGCACTGCCATCTATTTCCTGCTGAAGGCGGGCGAGCGATCGCATTGGCACCGGGTGGATGCGGGCGAGGTCTGGCTGTGGCATGCGGGATCGCCACTGGACCTTCGGGTGGCCGAGGCGGATGCTGGGCCGGTCGCGGTGCATCGTCTGGGGCCAAATGTGCTGTCCGGGGAGCGGCCGCAGGCGGTGGTGCCTGCGGGATGGTGGCAAGCCGCCGAAGCGACAGAAGGTTGGGCGCTGGTCAGTTGCTGTGTGGCGCCGGGGTTCCGGTTCGAAGGGTTTGAACTGGCTGTGCCGGGATTTACCATAGACGGGCATTAAGGATTTGGTGGGCGATTTCTGACGCGGGACAATCGGGTGCGCCCGGAATTTGCGTCAAATTACGCCGCGATTTCTGCGTCAGAATTCGCTTTCCTTCATTGCTACCGTCACAATTCAGCATTGGTGCTTTCCACCGCGCTTCGTTAGCAGGGGCGCATGAGCGATCCTGTCCCCACACAGCCCAAGAATGAGGACAGTCCCGAGGGCCTTGTCCTTGCCATCAGTGCCTATCTGCTCTGGGGTTTTCTGCCCATCTACATGAAGGCGCTGTCGGATGTTCCAGTGCTTGAGGTGCTGGCCCATCGGGTGATCTGGTCGGTGCCGGTGGCAGGGGCGATCCTGATCTGGCTGGGGCGCACATCGGACCTGCGCGCCGCGCTGCGCAGCCCCCGCATGATCGGCATGGCCGCGCTGACGGCCGCGCTGATCTCCGTCAACTGGGCGATCTATGTTTGGTCGATCCAATCCGGTCAGGCGCTGGAGGCCGCGCTGGGATACTATATCAACCCGCTGTTTTCGGTGTTCCTCGGCGCGGTCCTGCTTAAGGAACGGCTCAGCCGCCCGCAATGGGCCGCGATTGCGCTGGCCGCGCTGGCGGTGCTGGTGCTGACCCATGAGGCCGGGCGGGTGCCCTTCGTGGCGCTGGGACTGACGGTATCCTGGGGCATCTACGCCTATCTGAAAAAGCGCCTTCCCCTTGGCCCGAACTAGGGCTTCATGCTTGAGGTGCTGATCCTGTCGCCGCTGGCCTTGGGTTGGGTGGCGTGGATTGCCGCGCGGGGTGAGATGGTCTTCCTGACCGACACAAGCGTAACCGTTCTGATGCTGCTCGCTGGGGTGGTGACAGCGGTGCCCTTGATGCTTTACGCCAATGGGGCGAAGCTTTTGCGCCTGTCGACCATCGGCATCCTGCAATACATAGCGCCGACGATGATCTTACTGACGGCGGTTTTCGTCTTCGGCGAACCGTTCGGGACGGCGCGGGCGATTGCCTTCCCGATGATCTGGGCGGCGCTGCTGATCTATACCGGGTCGATGCTGCGGCGAAAGCCGGGCTAATCGGGGCGGCTGATCTGCCCGCCGCCCACCAGCGCCCCAACACCCGTCGTGGCAGGCCCAGACGTCGCCATCCCCCGCGCCACGCGCACGGCGAGAAAGGCGAAGGCCTGTGCCTCCAGCATGTCGCCGTCCAGCCCGGCCGCCTCAACCGCTTCCACATCGGCGCGCAGGCGGGCGGAAAGCTCGGCCATCATCCGCGCATTATGCCGCCCGCCCCCGGTGACGAGGACGCGGGTTACCGGCACGGGGAAATGCTCCGCCCCGCGCGCCACGGCGGCGGCAGCGGCTGCGGTCAGGGTGGCGGCCGCGTCCTCAAGGCCAAGGTTGCCCATATCAAGTGCGGCGTGAAAATCGTTCCGATCCAACGATTTGGGCGGCATCTTATGGAACCAGGGATGGGCAAGGAAGGATGCGATACGATCCTCATCCACCCTGCCCGCCTGTGCCGTTTCCCCCTGAGGGTCGATCGGCTGGCCCGTGCGCGCCTGCATCAGATCGTTCAACGGCGCATTGGCCGGGCCAGTGTCAAAGGCCAAAAGCGCACCATGGTTTTCAGGCGCGCTCTGGCGCGGGTCGATCCATGTGATGTTGCCCACACCGCCAAGGTTGAGGATGGCAAGCGGCTGATCCGCCCCGATATGGCGTGCACAGGCAAAGTGAAAGAACGGCACTAAGGGTGCCCCCTGCCCGCCAAGCGCCACATCGGCCGACCGGAAATCCCAAATCACCGGCAGCCCCAGCACGCGCGCCAGAAGCGCCCCGTCGCCCGCCTGATGCGTGCCGCGCCCGCGCGGATCATGGGCCAGCGTCTGACCATGAAAGCCCACGATATCCGCACCCGAAAAGCGCGACAGCAGGTCGGCATGGGCGGCTTCGACCACCTCCGCCGCCGCGGTCACGCCGTCATCGCCCGGCCAAAGGCCAAGCGCGGCGCGGATCGTGGCCTGTTCCGTCGAGCTGTAGGGGCGAAATGCGGTCGGGCCAAACTCCAGAATCCGCTCGCCATCCGTCAGCAGCATCGCGGCATCAACCCCGTCCAGCGATGTGCCCGACATCGCCCCCAAGGCCCAGATCGCGCCGCCGCTTCGCATCTTCCCCTTGGCCCCCGCCCCGGCTATACCCCACGCGCATCATAAAGCACGGGTGACCCATGACCTACCATCCGAAATCTGAATTCATGCGCGTGATGATGGAGCGCGGCTATCTGGCCGACTGCACCGATTATCAAGCGCTGGATGAGGCTTTGATCGCGGGGGTCGTGCCAGCCTATATCGGTTATGACGCCACGGCGGCCAGCCTGCATGTGGGCCATCTGCTCAACATCATGATGCTGCGCTGGCTGCAGAAGACCGGGCACAAGCCGATCACCCTGATGGGGGGCGGCACCACGAAGGTAGGCGATCCGTCCTTCCGGGCCGAAGAGCGCCCGCTGCTGACGCCCGCCCAGATCGACAGCAATATCGCCGGGATGCAGAAGGTCTTTGCCCGCTACCTCGCCTATGGCGAAGGCGCGACGGATGCGATCATGCTGAACAATGCCGAATGGCTGGACAGCCTGAATTACCTCGATTTCCTGCGCGATATCGGGCGGCATTTTTCCGTTAACCGGATGCTGTCGTTTGAAAGCGTGAAGTCGCGGCTGGACCGGGAGCAGAGCCTTTCTTTCCTCGAATTCAACTACATGATCCTGCAGGCCTATGATTTCCTTGAACTGCATCGCCGTTACGGCTGCCGTTTGCAGATGGGCGGTAGCGATCAGTGGGGCAATATCATCAACGGGATCGACCTGACCCGCCGTGTGCTGGAAGCCGAGATTTTCGGCCTCACCTCACCCCTTCTCACCACCAGCGACGGGCGCAAGATGGGCAAGTCGCAGGGGGGCGCGGTCTGGCTGGATGGCGGGATGCTATCGCCTTACGAATTCTGGCAGTTCTGGCGCAACACGACCGATGCCGATGTGGGGCGGTTCCTCAAGCTTTATACCGAGCTTCCGGTGACGGAATGTGATCGTCTGGGCGCGTTGGCGGGATCGGAAATCAACGCGGCCAAGATCATCCTCGCCAATGCCGTCACCACCCTGCTGCACGGGACCGAGGCGGCAGCGGCGGCAGAAGCCACGGCGCGCGAAGTGTTTGAAAAAGGCGGGATCGGCGACGACCTGCCCACCATCACGCTCGCGCCCGAAGAAGTTGCCGATGGCGTGGGCATCGTGCAGTTGTTCGTGCGGGCGGGGCTTTCGGCCTCGGGCAAGGATGCCAAGCGGCTGATCGCCGAAGGCGGCGCAAAGGTGAATGACGAAATCATCACCGATGTGGCCCTGCGCCTTGGGGCGGGGGATCTGGTGGAACCGCTGAAGCTGACCGCAGGCAAAAAGCGCCACGCGCTGGTGACGCTGGGCTAAGGGGCGGGCGGCGCAAGCCGCCCTCCAACCCCCCGACCAAAAGACAGCCTGCCTTGCGCGCCGCGCGTGCTAGCCTCCCTGTCAAGGAGGACCACGCCATGACCATTAACAAAAGCCCGCTGCCCGATGTGGCATTGCGCGATCTGTCGATCACCGACCGGGTGCTGATGGGCCTGCGGGGCGACCCGGATCGCATCGTCGCGGTGGACGGGCCAAGTGGGGCCACCCTGACCGGGGCGCAGATGGAGGCAGGCATACGCGCATTGGCGGGCGGGTTGCAGGGCCTTGGCGTCAGACCGGGATCGGTGGTGGCGATGCTGGCCCCCAACTGCCCGGAATACGCGGTGGTCTTTCATGCCGTGGCGCTGGCCGGGGGGACGGTCACACCGATCAACCCCACCTATACCGCGCCCGAAGTCGCGCATCAGTTGCGCGATGCGGGCGCGGTGCTGTTGGTGACTGTGCCTGCCATGGTGCAGGTCGCGCAGGCGGCGGCAGAGGGGACAAAGGTGGCCGAGGTTTTGGTGATCGGCGCAGCCCACGGGCTGCGTGGCATCGATGCGCTGCGCGGCCCTGCGCTGGCCGCGCAGGTGGCGGTGGACCTTGATACCTATCCCGTCGTGCTGCCCTATTCATCTGGCACCACGGGCCTGCCCAAGGGCGTGGTCCTTAGCCACCGCAATCTGGTGGTGAATGTCGATCAGGTGCAGGCGATGCTGGACATTCGCTCAGGCGACAGCACGGTGGCCTTTCTACCGTTCTTCCATATCTACGGGCTGAACGTGCTGATGAACCCCTTCCTTGCCGCTGGCGCGCGGATCGTGACCATGCCGCGTTTCGATCTTGAGGCGTTTCTCACCCATATCCAGACGCATCGCCCGCGCCACATCCTTGTGGCCCCGCCCGTGGC
>PNND01000347.1 GCA_013824045.1 Rhodobacter sp.
AAGCCGGGGTGACGGCGGCGCTGGAGGTGATCCGCAAAGAGTTGGACATCACCATGGCGCTGTGCGGCGAGAAGGATGTGGCCAAGCTTGGGCGTCACAACCTGCTGATCCCGACGGATTTCGAGGGCGATTTCCTTTAAGCTGTTTTCGGAATGTTTAGCGTCGGGGGCTTTGCGCGACCGCCATCGGGTTTTGGGCCGATGGCGAACAATATGGCTGGCACCATGGATGTTTTCACAGAGAAGAATGAGCAGGGTTAGGCGGTCTGTAGCCTGTTTTGCCGTGCCATGAGCGGGGCGAGGATCAGGACAGCCAGCAGCATGACCGATGCGAAAACGAAGGCGAAACGCAGGCCGAAGGCGCCCGCAATGAAGCCCAGAGAAGGTGGGCCGAAGAAATAACCGAAATAGCCAAACAGCGTGGCGCGTGCCACGGCGCGGGCGCGGGATTGTGGATCGGCGAGGCGGCCCACCAGTGAAAAGGCGGTGGGGGCGATCACGGATGACCCGATCCCCATGACGATGAAGCCTGCATAGGCCATCATGGGCGATGTCGCGAGCGCCGCGCCCAAGGCCCCGATGGAGGCAAGGATCGCCCCGGCCATCAAGAGCCGAAAGGGATTGACGCGGGTGATCAGGCCCTGCCCGGCGAGGCGAGCAAATCCCATGGTCAGGGCAAGGGCGGCGGGGCCCATAGCGCCTTCTTCCGGGCTGCCGCCTAAGGTTTGTTCGATATGCAGCGCGGACCAGTTTTCGGCCGCGTTTTCGGTAAGGAAGGCGATCAGGACGATCCCACCACCGATCACCGGGATCAGGCCAAGGCGGCCTGCGGAGCCATCCTTGGGTTTGCGCAGGCCGTGGATGGTGCCATCACGTTCCCATGTCATCAGTGCAAAGACACCGGCCGTCAGGGCCATGGTGCCCATCACCCAGACTGGCGGCCAGCCTTCGCCACGCATGATGCCGGTGCCTATGGCCCCGCCCGCATAGCCAAAGCTGTAGGCGGCATGGCAAAGGTTCATCAGATGCAGGCCGCGATCGTTTTCCAGCGCCGAGACGCGGGCATTCATCAGCACATCGGTCAGACCGGTTGCCCCGCCGCAGGCCATCATGGCCAGTGGAAACAGCCAGAACTGTGCTGTCTGACCCGGCAGGGCAAAGGCTGCCGCCATCAAGAGTGTGGCCACCGGAAGGGCGACGCGCCCCAGCGCCGCGCCGATCAAGGGGGCAAGCAACATGGCGGTCACCGCCGCGATTGGCGTAGGCAGGAGCAAAAGGCCAAGTTCGGATTCGGTTGCACCCAACTGCGCCTTGAGGTCTGGCAGAACAGCCGCGAAGGTTCCCCAGAGCACACCCATGGCGGCGAAGGCGGCGATCGGTGCGCGGGCCGCAGCAAGGGTGGTGGAAACGGACATTTGGAAATCTCCTGCCTGACGCAGGTAGCCCGGTCGTCGTTTTGCGGCAAGCCCGCCCGCGACAGGCGGGCCATCGGCGGCGACCGTATTCCTGCTTCCCTTCATGACGAATCGCGGCTATAGCCCCCCGGTCGCGTCGCACACCCTTGGAGGGCGGCGGATTTATTCTATGGAGAGAACCAATGGCTCGTGAGATCCCTGATCTTTTGGCCGCGGTACGGACGGGGACAGGCAAGGGGGCCGCTCGTCAAGCTCGTCGTGAGGGCAACGTACCCGGTATCGTGTATGGCGATGGCAAAGAGCCTTCGCCCATCAACCTGAACTACAACTATCTGCTCAAGCGTCTGCGTCAGGGCCGTTTCCTGCAGACGCTGTTCAACCTGAAGGTTGAGGGCGGCGAAGAAGTGCATGTGATCTGCCGCGGCGTCCAGCGTGACGTTGTGAAGGACCTGCCGACACATGTGGATTTCATGCGGGTCGGCGATGACTCGCGGATCAACCTGTTCATCCACGTGGAGTTCATCAACCACGAAGCAAGCCCCGGCCTGAAGCGCGGCGGCACGCTGACCGTGGTGCGTTCGGAAGTGGAACTGGAAGTGACCGCCGGGGATATCCCGGATCACATCACGGTTGATCTGACCGGCAAGGTGATCGGCGACGTGATCCACATCGAAGATGTGGCTCTGCCGAAAGGTGCGAAGCCGACGATTGCACGCAACTTCGTGATCGCGAACATCGCGGCTCCGTCGGGGCTGGTTGCAGCGGAAGAGTGATCCTTCAGGATTGCGGGAAATCGGGCGCGTCGGGGAAACCTGACGCGCCCTTTTTCGTTTCCGGCTAGGCTTCGGCAAGAGCCAGATGATGCGCAAGGCGCGGGTCACTGGCGGCATCGCGCCCCGCCTTGGACGCAAGCCTGCGGACATAGTCTGCACAGCACAGGTGATGGAGGCGATGTATGCCGGGCAAGGCCATCGCTGCGGCGTGCAGGGCGTTGAATTCGGACGTATAGCGCAGGGCGCTGCGGTCTTCGACGGCGTTCTGGTCTGCACGGTCATAATAGGTGTCGGTATAGCGATCCTTGCCGGCAACGGGTGACAGCGTGCCACGTTTGAGCGTGAAGCTTTCCGCCGAGCGCAGCATGTAGTGGTTGATCTGCGCCATCTGCCAGCCGCGCAGATCATCGGGCAGGATACGGATGCTGTCATCCTGCGGGGTCCATCCTGTCACCTCGGCACCGGCAGGGTTTACCCAGATCATGTCGTCGCTTCCCCAATGCGCAAGGCGGCGCGGGCGCAGGCGTTTGGGGGAATGTTCACCAAGACGGGCGAACCAGTCGGGGCGGCGGTGGATGGATTTGACCCAGCCGGACAGGCGGCCCCCTTCGACACCTGCCCGCAGGCATTGGCGGTGGGTCAGGCCATCCTCCCACAGCTTGCGCCCGGAGGTGCCGAAGATGCGCCACGGGATCGACATGCCGAGAAAGGGCTTGCCCGGGTGGGCCAGAAGATCGGGAAGGCGGCCAGCGCCCGGATGGATGACAAGGAATTCGTCGACATCCGCCACCATGACCCAATCGGCATCATTGACCTGCGGCAGGGCCTTTGCCGCGGCCAGTTTGCGGCCTGTTATGTGTTTGCCATCAGGCACTTCATGCACCAGATGGGTGATCCATCCGGCGGCGGCGAAGGCATCGAGAAGCTGGGGGGAGTGGTCGGTGCAGGCATTGGTGACGATCACAATGTCGGTGAAGCCCAGCATCCGTTGCCAGCAGATCCATTCCACGAGGAACGGACCTTCATCCTTGACCGAACAGACCACCGTATACCGCACGCCATCCCCCTTTGGACCTGCGGGCCAAGGTCGGGCAGGGCATGGCCCGCGTCAAGCCCCGCTGCGGGCCCCGCTGCGGGCTTGCGCGGGCCTGCCTGCTGCGGCAATGGTCAAGGATGGGCTTTGAGGGGGCGGTGGCGTGAAGATTTTCGTGGGGCTTGGCAATCCGGGCGCGAAATATGCGGGCAACCGGCACAATATCGGGTTCATGGCGCTGGACCGGATCGCATCGGATCACGGCTTTGGGCCGTGGAAGGCGGCATTCAAGGCCAGTGTCGCCGAGGGGCGTCTGGGGCAGGAGAAGGTGCTGCTGGTCAAGCCGCAGACCTTCATGAATCTGTCGGGCGAAAGCGTGCGGGCGGCGATGGTGTTCTACAAGCTTACCCCATCGGAAATAACGGTTTTTCATGATGAATTGGACCTCGCACCCGGCAAGGCGCGGGTGAAACCGGGTGGGGGGCATGCAGGGCATAACGGGTTGCGGTCGATCCATCAGCATCTGGGCACCGATGCCTATGCGCGGGTGCGGCTGGGCATCGGGCATCCAGGGCACAAGGATGCGGTGGCGGCTTATGTGTTGAACGATTTCGCCAAGACGGATCAGGATTGGTTGGAGGATCTTTTGCGCGGGATTTCCGACGGGGTGGCGGCGCTGGCCGAGGGGGATGGGGCGCGGTTCATGAATGCAGTGGCCTTGCGGACGGCACCGCCGCGGTCTTCGGACAAAGGCGAGGCGGGGCCGAGGGGCGAGGCAGGGGCCAAGAATGACGTGCAGCGCGCGGTGCAGCGCCCGGTGCAGACGGGCGTGCATACGAATGTGCATACCGACCCGCCAGACGCACCCCCGGACCCCCCACCAGATACGCGAAGCCCGATGCAGAAGCTGATGGACAAGTTTCGCTGACACAGGCGGCGCCTGAGCGCATGGGTCGACAGGCAGGAAAAGAGCGGGGGAAAGATGCGCAGGTTTGGACGGATTGTTGCGGTTGTGCTGGTCATCATCGCTGCGCTTGGGCTGTGGAAGCGGGAAGAGATCGCGCGGCTGATGGCGGTGAACAGCCTGTTTGCCGAAGATCGGATCGTCGAGAATTTCAGCCATATGGACCGGCTGTTCCTGACGCGCCCGCTGTCGCGCGGGGAGGGGCCTGCCAGCCCCTTGCCGAAGGGGCCGGAGGCGGTGTTGCCGCCTGAGGTAGCGGAGTGGATCGCCGCGCGAAACGTGACGGCGCTGGTGGTGCTGAAGGGCGGGCAGGTGGTGCATGAAAGCTATTACCTTGGCACCGGACCCCAGGATTTGCGGATTTCGTGGAGTGTGGCAAAGAGCTTTCTTTCGGCCTTGTTCGGGATCGTCGTGAACGAGGGGCATATCGACAGCCTTGATGACCCGGTGACGAAATACGTGCCCGAACTGGTGGGCACCGCCTATGACGGGGCAACAGTGCGGCACATCTTGACCATGTCGTCGGGCGTGGCCTTCAACGAGGATTATCTGGACTTCTGGTCAGACATCAACCGCATGGGGCGCGTGCTGGCGCTGGGCCAGTCGATGGACGGCTTTGCCGCCGGGTTGCAGGAACGCGCGGCGGAACCCGGGAGCGACTGGCGATATGTGTCGATTGACACCCATGTTCTGGGGATGATCATCCGGGGTGCTACCGGGGAGGATATCCCGGAACTGATGGAGCGGCATATCCTTGCGCCGCTGGGGGTGGAGGCCGCGCCCTATTACCTGACCGATGGGTATGGGGTGAGTTTCGTT
>PNND01000198.1 GCA_013824045.1 Rhodobacter sp.
AAGGACGACCGCGCCGCCTACAAGGCGCGCACCGGCGTCGCCATGCCCATGCTCGAAGGCGCGGAAGTCCACGATACCCATGGCAACCCCGTCCCCCGCGACGGCCAGCACTTGGGCGAGATCGCCATGCGCGGCAACATGGTGATGAAAGGCTATTACAAGAACCCCACCGCCACGGCCGAGGCGTTCAAGGGCGGCTGGTTTCGGTCCGGCGACATCGCCTTCCAGCACCCCGACGGCTATATCAAGATCACCGACCGCGCGAAGGACATCATCATCTCCGGCGGCGAAAACGTCAGCTCTGTCGAGGTCGAAGGCGTTCTGATGCACCACCCCGCCGTCAACCTCTGCGCCGTCGTCGCCAAACCCGATGACAAATGGGGCGAGGTGCCCTGCGCCTTTGTCGAGTTGAAACCGGGCCAAAGCGCCACGGAAAAAGACCTGATCACCTTCTGCCGCGAACGTCTGGCGGGGTTCAAGACGCCCAAACATGTTGTCTTTGCCGATCTGCCCAAAACCTCCACCGGCAAGATCCAGAAATTCGAGCTGCGCGCCGTGGCCAAGCTGATGGACAAGACCTGACCGCGCCCCGCTTGCCATGGCGCTAAAGGGGGGCCTTGCCCCCCTCGCCCTGCGGGCTCACCCCCCAGGGTATTTGAGGCCAAGATGAAGACAGCACCCCTTCGCTTGTGGCCGTGCAGGCGCTGCGATAACGTTTCCCGCAACGGTGCAAGACGATCCGAGGGCAGACCCCGCGCATGACAGCGCTGAAGAAATACCAAAGGCTGGAAAGCCCCGGCCTCTGGCGCGACACGCCCGAGGCGCAGCGCCGTGAGGTGGTCGTGGCCTTCCGCGAGGCCTCGCTGGTCCTGTCCGATCCGCGCACGGAACTGGCGCTGAGCCACTGGTCCCTGCCGGCGGTGGAGCGGCTCAATCCCGGCACCCTGCCCGCGCTCTATGGCCCGGGGCTGGACAGCGACGAAACGCTGGAACTGGATGATCCCGACATGATCGCCGCGCTGGAAACCATCCGCGGCGCGGTTCGCAAGGGCACCCCCCGACCCGGCCGCCTGCGCGGCACGCTGCTGGCGGGTGGCACGCTGGCCATCCTTGGCGTCGTGGCCTTCTTCCTGCCCGATGCGCTGGTGCGCCATACGGCCTCTGTCCTGCCTCCGGCCACCCGCGCCCAGATCGGCGCGGCGGCGCTGGCCGATATCTCGCGCCTCACCGGCGCGCCCTGCACCACGCCCTTGGGCGACCGCGCGCTCACCTTGCTGTCGGAACGGCTGTTCGGCGGCGCGGGCGTACAGCTGGCCGTCCTGCCCGAAGGCCTGCCGCAGGCCGCCGCCCTGCCCGGCAATATCCTGCTGCTGGGCCTGCCCATGGTCACCGCCGCCCCCGGCCCCGATGTCCCGGCAGGCTTTGCCATCGCCGAAGCCCTGCGGGCAGAGGTTGACGATCCCCTCATCTCCATCCTGCGCCACGCGGGCTTTGCCGCCACTGTCCGCCTGTTGACCACCGGCACCCTGCCCGAAGGCGCGCTGGCCGGTCTGGGCGAAGGCTTTCTCGCCGCCGACCGCCCGCCCCTGCCCGATGTCACGCTGCTGGCCCGTTTCGAATCCGTCGCCGTCTCCTCGGCCGCCTATGGCTATGCGCTTGATCCCACAGGGGAATCCACCCTTGGCCTGATCGAGGCCGATCCCTATCGCGGCGGCACGCCCCGCGCCCTGCTGAATGCCGAGGATTGGGCCAGCCTGCAGGCCATCTGCAACTGAAAAGGCCCCCCGAACGCATGGGGGGCCTTCCTGCATCGTCACCGGTCAGACGGGCCTATCGCACAAAGGCATCGCCGAACCCGGCCCCGCGCGCCGCGCGCAGCGCCGCCTGCGCCTCGGCCGCCGATCCGAACGGCCCGGCCAGCACCACCTGCACCGGCTTGCCCCCGATCCGGCCATTGGACCGCGCCACCGGCAGGCCCAAGCCCGCCAGACGGGCAGATGCGCCATCGGCATTGGCGGGCACGCCGAAACTGCCCACCTGCACGAACAGCCGCCCGCCCGAAACTGCGGCAGGAACGGACTTCGTCGATTGCGTCACCCGCGCCTTGGCGGCAGGCTGCGCAGGCGCATTCTGTGCCGAGAGCACCACGCGCTGGCGCGGCGCTTCCGCCACGGGCTGCGCCGGAATGTCCCGCGTCCAGACCTGATCCTGCGCCGCCTGCCCCTGGGCCGTGCCCACGCCGCGCAGCGGGTTCAACCGGTCATCTTCCCAAGCGAGCTTGTATCCCTTGGGAACGGCCACGCCGTGATCCACCACCCGCGCGCCCTTGCTGCCATGGCCGATCCCCGAAGGCTGGCCCAGTGGCACCACATGGGCCGACGGCGCCTCAAGCGAAGCGCCCACCGGCGATCCCGGCGGATAAATCGGCGCGCGCAGCCCTTCCAGCGTGCCATCGCCCCGCGTGCAGACGATGACAGATCCGCCATTCGTCAGCCGCAGCCGCTGCGCCACCGGCGCGGCGGTGGTGCAGGCCACCCGCATCCCCCCGCCCTGCCGCGCGGGTGCTGCCGCCACCACGGGCGCCGGCATCGGCGCCACCACGGGCGCGGCAGGCCGCGCCACCCGCACGGGTGCCGGAACATAACTCTCTGGCGGCGGCTCTGCCGCCGTCACCCGCACTTGCGGGGCCTGCTGCCGCACCACCGGCGCAGGCGGCGGTGCCGGTGCGGTCACAGGGGCGGCGGCCACCTGCCGCGTTCCCCCGCCCATCGTCGGCGGATAGCCGCACATGGCGTTGCGGTTGCGGTCCACGCGCGGGACCCAGTTCACCCGCGCGCCAAGCCCGGCGCGCAAGAAAACGCAGCCCCGGCTGTCAACATATTGCTGGCCGGTGAAACTCGCAGGTGGCAGCTCGCGCGGCCCCCCGACATCTGCAGTGGATTGCGCAAGGGCGGCAAAAGCACCCATTCCGAGGGTCAGGATTGCCCCCGTCAAAACCTTTACGAACATAACTACCCCCCAGTAGCGTAGGGGCAGAATGCGCGATGAAGCGCGCCTCGTAAAGGGGTGATATTACATTATTTAGTGCCGAACATCCGATCACCCGCATCGCCTAGGCCGGGCACGATATAGCCGTGATCGTTCAGATGGCTGTCCAGCGATGCGGTGACAATCGGCACATCGGGATGCGCCGCCTTCATCCGCGCTACGCCCTCGGGGGCCGCCAGCAGGCACAGGAATCGGATATTCTTCGCCCCCTTCGCCTTGATCAGATCCACCGCCGCAGCACTGGAATTGCCCGTGGCCAGCATCGGATCAACCACGATGGTCACCCGATCCTCCAGCTGTTCCGGCAGCTTGCAGTAATACTGCACCGGTTGCAGCGTTTCCGGGTCACGATAGAGCCCCACGAACCCCACCCGCGCCGCAGGCACCAGTTCCAGAATCCCGTCCAAAAGGCCATTACCCGCCCGCAGGATCGACACCAGCGCCAGCTTCTTGCCCTCAATCGCCGGGGCATCCATCTCACACAGCGGCGTCTCGATCCGCTTCGTCGTCATCGGCAATTCGCGCGTCACCTCATAGGCCAGCAAAAGGCTGATCTCGCGCAACAATTGCCGGAAAGACGCGGTCGAGGTGTCCTTCTCGCGCATCAGGGTCAGCTTGTGCTGCACCAGCGGGTGGGAAACGATGGTCAGATGATCCAGCATGGCAGCCCCTTACAGCTTTTTCAGCACCTTTTCCCGCGTATCGCCGTCACAAAAGGCCGCGTCAAGCGACGCCCGCGCAATCCCGGCGAAAACCCCCTCATCCCAGTCAAAGGCCGCGTTCAGCCGATCATATTCCCGCGCCATGGTGGTGTGAAAGAACGGCGGGTCATCGGTGGAAATCGTGACCTTCACCCCGCGCCGATACAATTCGCATATGGGATGCTGCCGCCAGCCGGGATAGATGCCCAACGCGATGTTCGATCCGGGGCAGACCTCCAGCACGATGCCCTTTTCGGCCAATTCGTCCACCAGCGCCAGATCCTCGATCGCCCGCACGCCATGCCCGATCCGCTCCACCCCCAGATCGCGCACCGCATCGCGCACGCTCTCGGGTCCACCCCATTCCCCCGCATGGGCCGTCAGCCGCAGACCCGCCTCGCGCGCGCAGTCAAAGGACCACAGGTAATCCTTGGGCTTGCCTACCTTTTCATCCCCGGCAATGCCGAAACCCACGATCCAATCCCCCGCCGTATCCGCCGCGCAGCGCGCCGTTTCGCGCGCCTTTTCCGGGCCGAAATGGCGGATGCAGGTGATGATCCCGCGCAGCACGATGCCCATGTCGCGTTCCGCCTGATCCGCCGCCTCGCGGATCGCGTGCAGATATTCGCGCCACGCGCCGATATCCCGCCCGCCGCAGAAATCGGGCGACAGGAAGGTCTCAGAATAGACCACCCCCGATGCCGCGCTTTCCTCCAGCACGGCCAGCGTGAGGCGCGCGTAATCCTCGGGCCGGGTCAGCACCGATGTCGCCGCCTCATAGACCTTCAGGAAATCCCAAAAGTCGGTGTATTTGTAATCGCCCTTCTCATCGAAGATACCGCCGATATCGGCCTTCTTCTGCTTGGCCAGACTGCGGATAAAGGCCGGCGGTGCCGCCCCTTCCAGATGCAGGTGCAATTCCACTTTCGGCAGAGTCGAGATCACAGAAAGCTCCTCCCCGCGCCCCGCGCGGCTATCCCCAGATGCGCCGCGACACTCGCCGCCACATCGACAAACTCGCATAGGCCCAAAGACCCTTCCCCCACCCCGTGGCACAGCACCGGCACCCGCTCGCGCGTATGCTCCGTCCCGCGCCAGGTGGGATCATTGCCGTGATCAGCGGTAAAGATCACCAGATCGCCCGCCCGCAGCCCCGCCAGAAACACCCCCGCCCGCCCGTCGAACCATTCCAGCTGCCGCGCATAGCCCGCCACGTCGCGGCGATGGCCATAGAGGCTGTCAAACTCG